>CAZAPB010000054.1:0-9796 GCA_964486835.1 uncultured Planctomycetia bacterium | reverse complement strand
TTTTACATTGATCTCATGATCCAGATTCCCATCGCTTTTATTTTTTTGCTTACCGCTAGGGCTATTGACGCTACTCTGGATCAATTCATTCATATGCATCACAAAGCCGCTGAGCATATATTTTTCCTCACTCTTCGATAAGACGGCATCGCCAAAAAACTCAGCTAGCGGCCTCACCTTTTCGATATACGGGGCTATTCGGGCGGGAGAATATTCCTTTCTTAAAAGTCTCCTAAGTTTTCTCAGAAAAAGGTTCTGCCTTCGTTTTGAAGCGGCGGTGAAGGCCCCCGACACTGCCGCCAGCCGAGCACCTGCCTCCTCGTCATGACTTCCCAGCCTCACGTCCGTCACCAGCGAGCTTCGCGCGCGGAAAAGACTTAAGACCGGGTCCCTGGGAACTTGTTTGCCCTCTCTCACAGCCGTGGCAATATCCATGGGCCGCTCATCAATGCCCGTGCCTCTGACGATCTCAAGCTTGATGAAGTTATTCCTGTTCAGAGGAAGATAGACCGCGGTTATTTGCTTATTATCTTTACCATCCGCAAGATCAAAAAGAACAGGCCGGTTGGGGTCCACATTGCAGCGGTCCGGAGTTTCCTGTAAGATGGCGTCCACTTCCATATTCATAGCCAACTTATCTTTAACCATAATCGCGTCAAAGAACAACGTACGATACGGCGCTCTCGTCAATCGAATACTGGTTCCAACCGCGATTTGGGCACCCAACTCAGGTAATAACCCAGAAAGAGCGCTCATAAGGTTAGGATCGAAAGCACTATTCTCCACGTGGAGATAATAAAATACCTTATCGCCTGTCTGGTCATCTTTGTTGATCGCCGCCACATCGAGGAATTTGGTGACAAAATCAATGACCGCGGGAATATAGCGAGCGTTTTCCTCCTCGCTTGAATCCTTCGTATGAACCCGTTTGGCCAGGCGAGCGGCTGCCGGGGTCATTATACAAAGAGTGGCCGAGGACCAGCCAAACGTATTGCCATGCCGGTCCGCGTACTCTAAAATCCTTTGGGCCCTAAGCGCTTCGAATGACTCCGCATCTTCATCGGTCGTGAACACTTTATAACCGGCATCCCGAAGCTCTCGAACAGAGCTCCTTAAATTTGAACTACCGTCAGCCACAACTTCATGCTTAGGATATAGTTTAAGCAGTTCTAGCAACAACCCAAGCCCTCTCCGCGGAATATAATCAGGTTCGGTTTTATTTGGAAAATTAGGATAAAAACCATGCAAAACAAGAGTTCTGACTTCAGGAAAAACTTCATAAATAATAGAGCTGCTATGCGGTTTTCCTTTCTGATTATCAGTTATCAGGACATTTCCTGTGATCTGTCCTGACGGCTCCGCCAATTCCTGCACTTCGATCGTATAATTCGAATACCTCGGGTCGTCATATAATATCCTAGTGCTGGTCATTCTCGCGCCATTACGCCCCATCCCCGGCGGAATGTCCCGCAACCCGATGATCCGGCTATGCGTCCGCCACCAAGCCCGATCGATCATCTTGCTTCTGGGGGACTGTTCCTGTTGTGATCTCAACGTTTCTCGCATCTGGTCAAGAAGATCTCCAAGACCGCGAAGCTCCTCAAGCGAAAGCGCGTCAATCATCACTTGGGCCTTTACCCAGTCACCCTTATCCAGAGCCGCGATACACCCCGCGACAGGATCCGGCGAAGCTAAAAAGGCGCGTGGATCGCCATATTTTCTATCGAAGTCTTGGTACCTATCGGGAAAAAGCAGCTGACACAATAGGACAGAGATCTCTCGGCGGAGCCTAAAAAGAATTTGCTCGACTTCCTTCAAGCCGGCTTTTTCAAGAACGTCCATCGACAACCCTTCGGCCGCCAGAGCCTCACGAAGTATGCGTATATAGTCCTGGTTTTGATCATCTCTTAAAGAGCTGTACTCATAAATCACTTTTAGGATCCTCTCTGAGGTTCCCGTGCCCATTGTTTTAATATTGTTCACAAAGAAATCGCGGACTACTGGAGGCAGCTCCGCCAATCGCGCGGCGGTACTCCGCTTCAACGCCACCGATTCATCCCCTCTCTCGAACACCTGGTCTTCGGGCCCGGGGAACAACTTTTCTCCTTCGGCAGGAATCTTCTGGTCATCAAGCAAAGTCCCATTGCTTGAATTTTGGTCGACCAGATAATGCCC
The DNA here is from genome assembly GCA_964486835.1 of uncultured Planctomycetia bacterium. Taxonomy (GTDB): domain Bacteria; phylum Omnitrophota; class Gorgyraeia; order 2-02-FULL-51-18; family 2-02-FULL-51-18; genus CAMDWQ01. The sequence continues at coordinate 7,621 of CAZAPB010000054.1, read as the reverse complement.
GTCGGGACGGCGCTCTACTCGTGCATGACGTCGGCTCACCTCTTCATCATCGATAGCCGCCTGGTTGGAGGCCATACGCCCTATGGCCAACGGTGAGTCCGCCGAGACTTGAACCCACCCGGATCCCCATTGTGCGCGATTTGATTCACCCCAAGTCACCTGGATCATGGATCCATGCGATTGAAACCCAAGCCGTTGACGGCCTATCCTAAAATTCCTTGCATCCTCAATGACCACCGCGTCGGCAGGCGCGGGATCAGGGGAATCGGGCGGTATTTTTATACGATTCTGCGTCTCTAAGGACGTAGGCTGAAAAGAAAAAGCCCATCCATCAAAAAATAAAGGTTCTTTTGAATCAGTCGTAAATATAAGGCGCCCATTATCAGGGACGGTTCCGGATTTGAATCGCACGCGAATACCAGTCGCGTTAACTTCTCCCAAGTGTATTTCCTCGTTAGTGATCGTACGCCACCCCTGTCCGCTTCCGACTCGTGAAAATTCAACGCGCGGGCCATCCGGCGTTCTAAACTCATACTCGTCTCCCACGATTCTCATCCGAAAAGGGTCATCTCCGGGAATACTCATTTTAAGCGGTTTTCCAGAAACGCAGGCTCTAACAAACCTGAGAGCCGAACGGCCCCGGGGGTCCTTCATGTCAACACCTCGGCCCGTATTGTTGGCCGCTATCACCAGGTAAGTAAATCCGGCTGTGGGCTCTTGCGCCAGAGATAGAACGGTCAGATCGCCGTCGCTCGTGCAGATTGCCGTCCGCGCATTGACTTCCAAATAATCCACTCCGGTAAAACGCTCATCTACCGGATCTGTGTGCCCTGACAGGATCATGGGGTCAATGGACTTGCCGCCTAACTGACGGATCTGCTCAATGAGCTTTTTTCGTTGCTCTTTACTATATTGTCTTCCACCGATCAGATCCTTAATAGTTGATTCGTCGACGATAGACTCCAGCTCACCCCTTGACGCGAAAGGCGTCTGGGGAGGAACCGCGTGAAGAATGATAATGTCCGGGCTTCCGGGTCTTGTCCGTACCCAGGAAATAGGCGGCATGTTATTCACCGTCCCCGCGATGAGATCATTAATCGACTCATCTTTAGCGTCCGTCCCATAAGTTGACTTAAGAAAAGTGGAGAATTGGCGCGCGGTCCCCGTGTCCCTTCTCCGCGCCTGAGCATATTCATGATTGGCAACTGTCTCGATGACGGCGTCCGGCCTGGCGGCCAATACCGTCAGATAAAAAAGCCAGCCCCTCAAGGAACGGACATTGCCTCGATCATTAAAGTTTTCTGTTTTTAACGGATGCAGAAAATCGCCCGGAGATAGTATCGCCGCCTTGCCGCAAAGGATATCGTCCAAATGGGTCAAGAGCACATATTCAAGATTTTCCGCAAACTCATGCGTATCTCCGATGCCGATCACATACTCAAGCTCCGGGCGATCAGCCAGATCGACAACGCGCATGCCATTGGTCCGGTACGGCTCGAGAGCTCTTTGCGCGTTCCCTAGCGTGTCAACAACCAGGTCCGCGGGAACAGGATTCGCTTTGATCCTCGCGAATCGATCCAAGATGAGTTGTTTGGCCTCTTCTATCTCAGTTGGCATCTGCGCCAGCCTCGCGGCCGCCAGCGCCGTCAAGCGCGGGGTCTTTCCTTCTCCCAGGTTTTCCAAAACAAACAATTCATCCGGCTCCACCAGATGCCGACCATCCCGGTTGACTTCCAAAAGGTGATCGCCCAACTGCCTACATTTTTCAGGTGAGCCGGCCAGAATGACCCTAAAAGGCGTTGACCGTACTCGCCCGGCCTTTGCCCTGCCGACCTGAGAGACCGGATCAAGCTCGGGCCTGACATCCTGGCCGGGAACATATTGGTTGGCATTAAGCACAAAGATCTGAGGTAGTGTGAATTTGCCATCGCCGCCCTCTATATGCCAAACGATCTCAGATATGATCCTGAAAAATTCCCACTGATCACTGTACCCATAGGCTCCTGTCCAACCGTCTAAATGGTGTAGCGCTCTTCGTACCAGTTCCTCCATGGATAATTGCCCCGCCGGCACTACGCCTGCGAGAAATTGTTGAAGTTGAGCCTCGGTGTAGATCGGCACATCTCCTTGGACCAAGTTCATCGCCGCAACCTGCAACGTCTCGCCGGGAAGCGAGACCGGGATACCCGCCCAATAGAGAAATCTCAAACCATCACCGCGAATATCCGGGTTGGGATCGATGATCGAGAAAGCAACATGGCCAGGACCGCGCAAAGCGAGCGCGTACGCGCAATGAAGGCAAGGCTCCAATGTCACGACCGCTTGAGTTTTATGCCAGTCAACATCTCCGGCCCTCTCGGCTTTAGCCATCGCGTTGACCTCCGCGTGCGTTCCGGAGCGGCTTATAATAACTTCCTCATCGGTAACTGGAGGTTCTGCTCTTCTGGCATACGAAATGGGTCTGCCCTGATCATCAAAAAAATAAGCAGAAACCGACCACGGCCTCGGCTTAATGCCTTTGGCGTGACCCCTCAAAGCTTGGACCATTCGTGTCAAAACATGATCGGCGCTGCTTACCGGTAAAGTCTCCCCGAGGATAGGCTTTTTAGCATGTCGATCAATTTCGCGAAGGCGCTGCATCACGACCCCCATAAGCTGGCCGCATGATTCATTTCCATGATGAGCCGCTTCCGATAGAAAATTCAAGGAAACGACAAAGAAACCGATCGCTTTTATATCCCCGCCATTCTCGGCGGCTGTGATCCCCGCCGCTAGATGGAAGATTCCCGCCATAGTCATCGCATCACGATAAACGCCCTGCGCAGAATGACGATGAGGCGGTGATTCATGAAGATCGCCGGCAAACAGCATAAAATAGGCGTCCAATCTTCCCATCGGCTCCGTGACGTCTTGACGCCGCTGTAAGCCTTCGATCACGTTCCGTGCGGTATCGACGATCCTTTCGCATAAATTCACTCTCGCCTCATCGCCAATAGTGTTGTAATAAACCTGCGTGGCCCTCACCGCTTTCTCCCAGGTGCCGGCTGTGGTTTGTTCGGTCGCATTGGGATCGGATAACCACGATGCAAGCCGCCCGCCCGCAGGCAAACGCGGCGTAGAAAGATCAATCCTCGGATAGGATAAATGAATGCTTTCACTGGAATAAGTTTCCGGCGAGCGGATAAATTCAATGATCTCATTTCTCTCATAAGCCGGACGAAGAATTCCACGGTCATTGAAGCAGATAAGATTAACAGCCCTGGCCAGATAATGCATCACCTTCACGGGAATCGGATTCGCATTTCCCCCATAATCAAAAGTTTTACCATCAGTAAGAAAGCGGGCTATGTCTGGGAAAAATTCATCTCTTAAGAAATACCCGGCAACCAGAACTTCGTCCGCGCTAAAGTTATAATTAGGATCTCTTTTCTTCCCCCGGTAGTTATTGTCATCAAATTGATCACTCAGGGACCGGGCGATCGCCGCGAAGAAATCCAAGTCGAGATCTTCTTCCAGTTCGGCTTCATAACGCATGAATTCGCCCCGGATCGCGTTCCATCCTTCAGGCCCGAGAGCTTGGGGAATTGACGCAAGCCTAGCTGCGGCAAAAATCGGATCCATATTTTTTTCATATTCCCGCAAAGGCCTGACAAGATCGGTGATCTGGCGAGGTTTAAAACTATATCTGGTCCGAAGCTTATTTCGAAGTGTGCCAACCGAACAAAAAAGGAACATATGAAGCGCATTACGCCTCAGCAGTTTTGTTTTCGTTCTTTCTAAGACACCGAGAGATTTTTTGACCGCCTCAAAACGTGTGCGGGAATGTTCTTCCCAGCGGAGTACAAATTTCGCCGCTTCTTCTTTTGAAATGTTCGCTTCCGATGAAATGTCATCTCTTTTAGATCTCAGACTGCCGAACCAAATAGTTCTTGGATCCTCCCACTCTTTTAGTTTTTCACGCAGGGCTTTCAGGCCCACTCTTCCGATATCCTTCAGCACCTCGGCCCATTTTTGGCACCAAGCATCCGGAAGGTCGGGTGAGCGGTAAAGTATCCCGGTCGCTTCGGATTCCGTAAAACCGGAATCCACCAGCACCTTTCTGGCTTTTATAAAATCGCTCCATATCCTCTCCTGGTTACTCCATTTTTGCGTCCATTGGACCACGACAATAGCGCCAAGTATTTTTGTCAGATCATCCCGAATAGGTTTGCGCACTTTTCTCCAAACCTTTTCGGCACGCTCACCATGCGTCAAAACCATCATTGCCGCCTGATAAGGGGTTAGGCCCTGAGCAAGCAAATGATCCCGCACTGGCCGGAGCTTGGTCTCCCACATGCTCTTGGGATCCTTCCACTTGAGCAGAGCTTGCATTGCTTCAGAATCATTGAGCCCGCTTGCCCTTAGATCGGTATATACAGTTTTCAATTCATCATCCCACTTGCTTTCGCCGTCAGTCCATGTCATGGCGATCACCAACGCGTAAGCCGGCTTGACTCCCTTCTTCTCAAGCGCGCTTTTCACCGCGAGCCGTTTACTCCCCTCTTTTTTAGAGTCCGACCAGGCTATCGCCATACGATTGGCGTAGGATTCGACAAATCCGGCCTTCATTAATAGGTTCCTGACAGGTTTTATGTCCTCAAACCAGGAATCCGAGGGCTGGGCCCGGCTTAAAAGTATGGCATTGACGTCCGTTTTAGACAGATTTTCACCTTCAAACGCCTTCCGGGCTGGTTGCAGATCTTTCCAGCGTTGCATCGGGTTGACGTTCATCGTCAAAAGACGGTGCAGTTCACTTCTGGACAGGCCATCATCCAAAAGTCGCTGCACCCATGAGGCCGGAATAAAACGTTCATACAAAAGCTCGGCGATCTGCTCCCGAGCCGTAAAGATCGGCTCCCCTTTATGGTCCCGCATATTCTTATAGGCTGCTTTTTGTCTCTGGAGACGACGGATAAAAGCGCCCGGGTTAAATACCCTTCTCGCGTTGATCTTAGCTATTTCAGCGAGTGTGAAGATCTCGCCTTGGCGCTGGTTGAGTGACTCAATGCGGATCCTTGTCAGCGCGTTGGCTATCGTCTCACGTTCTTCAACCGCAAAACCCCGACCCTGCAAGCGCTCATCCATCGTATCGCGGAAATTACGCGCCTCAGGGCCCAGAGGGCCGCCGGTAAAACCATAAACCAATTCTTCCTGTTTGGTGGCAAGCCTCGCGCCATCTTCCACCCGCACTTCTCCCTTCCGCCCCGCGGGGGACTTGCGGCTCCTCACCCTGATATGTCAATTTTTAATTTCTCCTTCAAAAAATTCTTTAAGAGCCTGCCGAGTCGGGCACTGTTTCAATATCTTCCGTCCTTCTTCAGTTAATCTCACTACAGAAGCCCTGGATAACGTGTCTAGCTTTGGGTTATCCGACTTTCTGAGATCCAGACGCGATTGCCCGTAGCCGCGCCGGTTATACAGCTCTCGCAATGTTAACTTCGTATAATCGGTTTTTTCTATCAAATCTAATTCGACCAGTCGAGCTGATGGCTCATTTAGAGCATTGCTTTTTGTCAGGTCGGCGCCAAAGGCGATTTCATGGGTATCCGTAAATAAAATACCCTCTGCCTCAAGCCTTCTCATTTTTTCCATAATCCTTACCATTCCGCTTACCAGGGTCATGGCGGCTGAGGGTCTTGACTTCTTTGGCTTGGCGGACGTTTTTACCTTCACCGGTTCAACGGAGGCGCCCTTTTTTTTATTTATTTTCAGTATATCGGCGATCAGCTCCATATCCGGGTCGGTAAAAGTCAAAACGTTTTGCCCATCCGCCATTGATTCTCGGTAGGTAATAAATTCTTTAATAGTTCTCGCGGTCCTCTTATGTGTTTTAAACTTCATGAACGCCTCGCTTAAAATCGCCCGATTCTCGCTCACCTGATACCATTTCCAGAAAGACTTGTAGTCGTCTCGCGTCACTTCTCCGTCGGCGGTATACCATTCGTTGGACGGGGCCGTTGCGCATCGTAAAGCCAATCTCACCACAAGCCGGACCTCCAAAGGCAAAGGCAAAGCTTCTTTCTCGTTCGCGAAATCCCGGTTCTGCCATCTTTGACTTCCAGATCGGGCATCACGGACAATTTGAAACACCTCTTTTTTCAAACGAGGCCTCTCTTTCAACGCGTCTTTGGTCAAGCTTCTCTCCCTACGATAGAAATCAATTCTCCCTCGGTCGAGCGTATATCCAAATCTAAACAGATCTTTTCTTGGATCAATGACGCTCAATGCCGCTTGAATCAGCCGCTCTTCCGGATCTTTGGCGGATCGGTTGGATGGCAGGACATGCCCAGCCAGACGGGCGCCCTCACGCGTTGCCCGTGGCTCGCGGCTTGTGCCTCGTTCGGCTGTTTCTTTCACATATCCCACAAGCTGTGCCACGCCAAAACCTACAACAGAGGATCCGGCAAGAAGAAAATACGGGCCGGCAACAGATACCCCGCTTATCACAAGTTGGCTTGCCGCGTAAATGAAAACAGAGGCACCGGTGAACCAGTACCAAGACTCCAGCAGACGCCGCGCGAAAGATCCGGGTGACACTTCGGCCTCATTTTTAACACGCGCGGTCTCAAGCGCGTAAGGCAGGGAAAACACCATTGCCCCGATACAAATGATCACCGTAAACACAGGAAACGAGATCATCCCAAAATAGAACAATCCTGAGATCGGCGCCCAAAATGTGATCTGCTTGGTAAAAAAACCGTCCCGGTTGTAAATACGATCAGCCTGGGTTTTAAGTTCCCGGCCAAACCGCGCAAAGAAGCCTTCTTCTCTCTGATACGGCTTCATCACATAACCCATCACCATAAAATTGAACCACACACCCACCTGTGCCGGCAAAGAGATATCGATCAACGGTTTAACCCAATGCCATACCGAGGACGCGGGGATCGAGGCGACCCAGTCAACGTAATGAGGGATCGACAGGGAAAAAACAAACGCGATTACAAACATCCAAAAATAGCGCCAAAATAGGAATTTTTTATCCACCATGCTGGAAGACCCGTGCGCGACTAAAGCGCTGAGCGCATATTGCGCGTTGAAATGCCAGGAACCTATTGAGGGAATGGTTAAAAACAGCGCCGTAAAGATGGCAATAATCGTTATCGCGATCGTTTTATCCAATAAAGACCGCTTGGCCCAAGGCCAGGGTTGGGTTGGCTGTGCCAACCGTGCGCCCCCGGCAAGAAAATCGACGATCTTTTCCGCTTGATCCGGCGCTATACCGAGCGTTTGCAATGACTGAGAAGCTCTTTCTCTCCGGCCATGCTGGTTAAAATCGATTTCCAAGAGCAGACTTCTCAGTGTTGCATTGACGGCACTTTGCGTCGCGTCATCCAACCGTCCGATAAAATCATCTAGCTCCGCGCGGCTCCTGCGCACTTTTGGCAGATGGGATTTAAATGGAGCGCGGGATTCTTTCTGACTTTGGATGATCCTTAGGATCTGATCATCGCTAAGCACCCGCCCGGCAGGGATTTTTCGATCAAGAAAAATAGAACGATGCCCGCTGCCGCAAAAAACAAAAATATTCTTCCTGTCGGGATTTTGTCTCAAATAATATCTGAACACCTGCCAGCTGATC
>CAZAPB010000053.1:0-9942 GCA_964486835.1 uncultured Planctomycetia bacterium | reverse complement strand
ATCGAGGGCGGACGGCCGGTCGTGGATTGGGCCATAGATCTTGCAACCGGAAAGGAAGTTTATTCGAGAACCGGTGCCCAGGCAATAGCAACAGCAAATTTAGAGCTTAAGCGACTGAGCAAGCGAGTAAACGTATTTCTTGAGTTATTGAAAAAAGATGGGCTCTCGGATAAAAATTCCGACGAACATATTCATATCATCGATGATATCGACAACGTCTCGCAGCAACTGTTCAAAGCAGCGGATGGCAGGGATCAAGTGGAGGAGCGGTTATTAGGTGAATATCATCGCATACAAGAAAGATTATCAGGCGGAATCACGCCGTATTTACGGAAGGAAGTACAATCAAGCAGGGTGGCTGGTGTCTACTCCGGAGGGGGACAGCCGGGCGCGAGGCTGGCGGATGTGGCTTTGCCGCAGATAAATGATAATGGATTAACGATGAGAGATGCCTCAATCTTTGATCCCCCATCTTTGATCTCGCCAAACGGGGCGAGGCCGGTGGGGAATTTAGCAGTAAGCGTTAGGCGTCAAGCGGTAAATGGCAATAAAGATTCTAACACTGCAGTCGGCGGGAGACTGGTAAATCCGGCATCTGTTGCTCCGCCGAAGCCGTTCAAGCGTTATATTCCAAAAAGGCCGCGTAGACCTGGAAAAAGGCAGGATCTGCCTCGTCCGCACGGGCCTGTTGGGCCACATAAAGATGCTCCGCTTCGACACGGCAGAGTAGATGGGAGTTATCTGGAGACGATGAAGCTTAGATCATCGGACCTGCAAATACCTGCCGTCACATTAAGAAAACTTGACGGCATGGCTCACGGGCAAGTCGTTGCCTTGGCTCGGCACCTCAAAGAGGGCCGTGTGACTAATTTACCGCTTCAATTAAGAACGGGCCCAAGACAAGAGGCGCTTTCTTTTACCACAGTCTACGGCATCGAAGAGATCGCCAACCATAATAAGCACCAAGTCGACAAGAGCCTTGGAGGTTCTGACCTGTTCGTCGGCGGAGCATTTGTCAGAATGACCGTGCGCGGGAATAATGGCAACCAGACTGTTTTTCTTTATCCAATCGCCGCCAACGAATTGAATGGCGCGAGATTGTCGGGTATTGCTGAACAGGGTGAGTCTGGCATGTATATTCTAGCCACTTCTGAGAGTTTGCATGAGACGGATCTTGTGCTTAAGAGTGGGGCGCTGGGCTATCGGTTGGGTAAATTAAAAAGCCGTATTTCCGGCGGCCAGCGGACATCGGCCGTCGATTTCATTCAGAAACTAGGCATCGCCATTGAGGTCGGTCGTGATCAGATGCCTTTTGCGGGTTCCATCGCGGTTGATCTTGCCCGCGCGATGACGGCTTTTTACGGAATGTCCGTGGAGGTTAAGTTATTTGAAACCGGCCAACATGATTTTAGCGCCATGTTTGCCAGCGATACCCGCGTTCTTGTTTTTGCCGATGGAACGAATCAGGATACTTTAAAGGCCATCGAAACCGCCGGCCCCAATTTTGGTATTATGTCGGCAACTCCCATGCGAGCCGGCAAGCAAGGCAAGTTTTCAGCGGCCAATTATATCGGGGCCGCTGTTTTAGGCGCGATGTTTGCGGATGTGTCGAGGGAGGCGGTAAGGGATCTGGTATATGGATCGCAGGGAGATCAGTTAGACATGATCTTTTCTATTTTATACAACAGGACTGTATCAGGGGACGATCAGATTTTAATTCTTCAGCATTGCATCCGCTACGATGGAGCGGATCCCAACAACCAGCATCTATTCAAAGACTATATATTGCCGCTGAGAATCAACCTCACCAGGGAAATAATCTCAGCCGCTTCTCGTGCAATGATGCGGGCCATTGGCTCCGCGGCATAAGTGACCGGAGCAAACGACCCAGGTTTTTTCGGCCGGCGCCCGTCAAGAGTGAGATTGATTTATTACCGTTTACTGCTTGACGCTTACCGCTGTTGAAAACTCAAAATGGCACTGCACATAAACCTGTTGACAAGGTCTGTTGCGGATGCTATGTTATGCACTCTTTTTAAGGGAGATTTATGCCAACTTTTTTTATGAAGAAAGAAGAAGTAAAAGATAAGAAATGGCATGTTGTGGATGCCAAGGATCAGGTAGTCGGGCGTTTGGCTACCCGTATTTCGCGTATTTTGATGGGCAAGAATAAAACTTCGTATACCCCGCATGTAGAAAACGGTGACGGTGTTATTGTCATCAATTCACGTTTTGTGCGCGTTACAGGTCGCAAGAACGAGCAGAAGATCTACAAGAATTATTCGGGATATCCCAGCGGACAAAAGGAACGGACATTTGACCGAGTGATGAAAGAAGATCCGACCTATGCGCTCAAGCATGCAGTCAAGGGGATGCTTCCGAAGAGCCGCTTAGGCAGTAGGATGCTTACGCACCTTTTGATATATGCCGGAGCGGAACATCCGCACATTGCACAAAAACCTCAGTCGTTGACGGCAAAGGCTTAATCCATGACAACCGGAACAGAGACAAAAAAGATTACCTTATTAAAAGGCACGCCAGACAAAGTTGTGACTCGCGGTGGACGCAAGGAAGCGACCGCGCGTGTTCAGCTATTTAAGGGAAGCGGTATTATCCAGGTCAACAAGAGAGATCTGACCGAGTATTTCGGACGGCCGACACTGCGCATGATCGTGTTACAGCCGCTGGAAGCTATGAGTTTACACGACAAAGTTGACGTTATCGCCAATGTCCGCGGCGGGGGATTGGCCGGACAAGCGGGTGCGGTGCGCCACGCGATCGCGCGCGCGCTGGTTGAGTTTGACATTACGTTAAAACCTCTTCTTCGCAAGGGTGATTTTCTCATGCGCGATCAGCGTATGAAGGAACGCAAGAAGTATGGGCGAAAGGGCGCTCGACGCCGCTTCCAGTTCTCGAAGCGCTAAAGCGAGGTTTTCAGCCGATTTTGGTTTTTTAATAAAAAAGTTGTAAGTCACTGGAAAGCCGGGCTTTACGCTCGGCTTTCTTTTTTATTTTTTGACATCGCGTCAAAAGGTATTTATAATAGCTACTTCGTTTTAATAGGGTGCTATCAAGCGAACAGGCTGGCCTGGTTGTAGGGTAAATAAGGCGATCAAACGTTGATGAAAAAAATTCGGGTTGGAGTAATAGGCGCTACCGGATATACCGGTGAAGAAATTGTGCGCATTCTCTCGGGACATCCTTATGCGGAGCTGACTTATGTTTCCGGAAAAGAGGATCGCGATATTAAGATACAGGAAATTTTCCCGTATCTGTCCGGCAAAGTGGATCTTGACTGCAAAGCTTTTGGGTTTGATGAAGCCGTGGAGAAAACGGATCTGGTGTTTCTGTCCCTTCCACATACCGTTTCGATGCAGTACGCGCCGATGTTTCTTAAAGCCGGAAAAAAAGTGATCGATGTGAGCGCAGATTACCGGTTGAAAGACACCGCTGTATACGAAAAATATTATAAGGTTGGGCACAAAGACCCGCAAAGTCTCAAACAGGCCGTGTACGGACTTCCCGAAGCGCACCGTGAGAAGATACGCAAAGCTCATCTGATCGCCAATCCGGGCTGTTATCCCACGGGCGCGATCCTGGGGCTTTTGCCAGGGGTACGTTCGGGCCAGTTTGATACCGATCATATTTACATTGACGCCAAGAGCGGAGTGACCGGCGCCGGGAGGAAAGCTGACAAGTCGCTCAATTTTTCGGAGGTCAACGAGTCGTTTAAAGCGTATAAGATTTTTGAGCACCAGCATGTCCCCGAGATTGATCAGGAGATATCACGGTTTTCAAAGAAACCCATCAGTGTTGTTTTTGTCCCGCATCTTTTGCCTGTCAATCGGGGAATTTTGAGCACAATCTATGTCAGGCTTAAAAAAAGAACTGACACCGATGGTTTGATCGCCGTCTATCAGAAATTTTATAAGAATGAGCCTTTTGTGAAGGTTTACTCCAAAGGCCGTCTGCCGGAGCTCAAGCATGTGGTGAATACCAATTTCTGCGACATTGGGCTGAGAGTGCATGAGGAAAAATCTTTAGCTGTGATTGTTACTGTTATTGATAATCTGACTAAGGGCGCGGCAGGGCAGGCGGTGCAGAACATGAATGTGATGCAGGGTTTTCCTGAAACGGCGGGTTTTTAATGAAGATTATCCACGGCGGGGTAGCCGCTCCGGCGGGTTTTAAAGCTGCCGGGCTTTATTGTGGCATCAAAAAATCAAAAAAGCGCGATCTGGCACTGATAGTTTCTGAGAAGGTCTGCGACGCGGTGGGAGCTTTTACCACCAATAAGGTACAGGCCTCTTGTGTTGTCATCAACAAAGAGCATTTACGTGACCAGAAGGCGCAGGCGATTATTGCCAATTCAGGCAACGCCAATTGCATGACTGGCGAAGGCGGGTTTGAGAATTCCCGTACTATGGCCGCAACCGTCGCGCGTCTTTTGAAGATACGCAAAAAAGATGTTTTGGTCGCGTCTACCGGTGTTATCGGCAGGACTCTTCCCATAAAAAATATTGTAAAAGCCGCTCCGCAACTGGTTAAGGAATTAAGCCGTAAAGGCAGTGAGCACGCGGCGGCGGCTATTCTGACGACGGATCGGCTCAACAAGGAGCTGGCGGCCGAGTTTTTCATAGGCAAGCGGCGTGTGCGTGTCGGAGCTATCGCCAAAGGCGCCGGCATGATTCATCCACAGATGATGATTCACGGTGCCAAGCCCTCCACTAAAGCCCTGGCGCCCGCCTGCCGGACGGGCAGGGGCAAGCACGCGACGATGCTTTGCTTTGCTACCACAGACGTGGCTATCGCGCCCAACGCTCTTCGCGCGGCACTGGAGAAATCAGTCAGCAAATCATTTAACACGGTTACCATCGACGGAGATATGTCTACCAATGACATGGTGCTAGTCCTGGCCAACGGCATGGCGCAGAACAAAAAGATTATTGAGGGGACCAAAGACTTCAGGCAGTTTACTCGTGTTCTGGAGACTATTTTTTTATATTTAGCCAAAGAAATGGTGCGCGACGCGGAGGGAGCAACTAAGTTTGTCGAGGTTGCGGTCAAGAACGCTCATTCTCCCGAGGACGCGATCAAGGTAGCGCGGTCGGTGGCCAGCTCCAGTCTTTTTAAATGCGCGCTGTTTGGTTCGTATCCTAATTGGGGGCGCATTGCCGCGTCAGCCGGCTATGCCGGAGCTCATCTTGATCCATGGAAGCTGAGTATCTACCTGGGTAAAGAGCTTGTGCTCAAGAACGGCGGGCGCGTCAAGCAAAAGACTGCCGCATTGAACAGAGTGTTTGCGCAGAAGAACATTAAAATCACCGTGGACTTGGGATTGGGCCGGTATGGCGCCAGCGCTTACACGTGTGATTTTTCAACCGGCTATGTTCGGATCAATTCGGCCTACAGGACTTGAACAAGGAAGAGACGGAAATGGACGAGATTATTAAAAAAGCGGATGTTCTGGTCGAGGCATTGCCCTTTATTCAGAGTTTTTATGACAAAACCATCGTGATCAAATACGGCGGCGCTGTTCTTACTGACATCGAAATGCGGCGAAATGTACTGGAAGATATTGTTTTTATGAGTTATGTGGGAATGCGGCCCGTGCTTGTGCATGGGGGAGGACCGTATATTAGCAAGCGTTTGGAGTCTTTGGGTAAGCCGCCAAGATTTGTCAGCGGTTACCGAGTCACCGACGAAGAGGTTATTGAGATTGTCGAAGAAGAACTTTCAAAAGTTAACCGTGAAATCGTTCGTGAGATCATATCGCTGGGCGGCAGTGCCATTTCGCTCTCGGGCAAAGAAGACCATCTTATTGAAGTCAAGAAACACGCGGATATCAACGGTGAAGATATTGGCTTTGTCGGAGAAGTTACCAAAATCAACGGGGATGTGATCCAAAAGATGATCACCAGTGATATTATACCCGTTATTTCTCCGATGGGCATCGGCAAGGACGGAATGACCTACAACGTTAACGCAGATCAGGCCGCCGCCGAGATTGCGCGCAACCTCAATGCTTTGAAATTTGTGCTTTTGACCAATGTTCGCGGCATTCTGCGGCAGCTTGACAATCCCGAGTCGGTGATATCACATGTAACCATTGCCGAGATTGATGATCTGGTTGAAAAAAAAGTAATCGGCGGTGGCATGATTCCTAAAGTACGCGCGTGTATGCGCGCGCTCGATCGCGGGGTCAAAAAGACACATATCATTGATGGGCGTATCCCGCACGGGCTCCTGCTTGAGATCTTTACCGATAAGGGCATCGGGACGGAGATTGTGAAAAGATAGATAATAGATCAAAGATAAAAGATCAAAAATAAAACAAAACAAAATAAGAGAGGCTGAAACAAAAAGATAAAGCACAAATAAAGATCGCGAAGCGATTCCTTAATTTTGATCTTTGATCTTTAAGTTTTAATCTAAGCCGATGGACTACCGGAAAACAATCAGACTTTATTTCGATTATACAGTTCCCTGCTATACCAAAACACCCTTGGTTCTGGAAAAAGGACGCGGCGTCAGAGTTTGGGACGCGTTCGGCAATGAGTATCTCGATTTTTTTCCGGGATGGGCGGTGAGCGGACTGGGGCATTGTCATAAGCGCGTCACCCAGGCGATCAAGCGACAAGTTGACCGGCTGGTGCACGTATCCAATAATTATTATCACGCTCATCAGGCGCAGTTGGCTGAGGTTATTATTCGCCACTCGTTTCCCGGTAAGGTCTTTTTTTGTAACTCGGGAGCGGAAGCCAATGAGGCCGCGTTTAAACTTGCCCGCAAATTCGGCAATCCGGTACGCAATGAGATCATTGCTATGCAGCGTTCGTTTCATGGCCGCACGCTTGCCGCTGTGGCGGCTACGGGCACTGCCAAATATCATGAGGGTTTTGAACCTGTCACCCCGGGATTCAAGCATGTGCCATTCAATGACTTCAAGGCGCTCGAGAGGGCGGTGACTCCTGCGACTGCGGCGATCATTCTCGAGCCTATTCAGGGTGAAGGCGGGATCAATGTGGCGGACTCAGAGTACCTTTCGGCGGTGCGACGTCTCTGCAATGACAAAAAGATACTATTGATATTTGACGAGGTTCAAACTGGAATGGGCCGGACAGGCCGCATGTTTTGCTTTAAGAACTTCGGTATTGAGCCGGACATCATGACGTTGGCCAAGTCGCTGGGCAATGGTTTTCCCATCGGTGCGATGGTTGTCAAAAAGGAATACGCTGATGTGTTACAGCCGGGCACTCATGCCAGCACGTTCGGGGGCAGTCCTTTGGCTTGCGTTGCGGCGCTGGCGACTTTCGAGGCAATCGAAAAAGATAAGCTGACCAGTCACGCGGTCACCGCTGGTTCCTATTTGTTTAAAAAATTAAACGAGCTTAAAAGAAAACATTCCATCGTCCGTCAGGTGAGAGGTATGGCGCTGATGGCGGGTGTCGAACTTGAGATCGAGGGCAAGGCAGTCTATGAGGAGTGTTTGCAAAAGAAACTCCTTATTAATTGCACACAGGGCAATGTTCTTCGCCTGATGCCGCCATTGGTGGTGAAGGAAAAGGAAATTGACCGGGCAGTTCAGATTTTGGATGAGGTATTAACTCATCAGTCAGCGCAACGTTTGGCTAAAGAAGGGAGTAAGTCAGCATGAGCACAAAGTCAGGTAAGGTTTCAAATTCACATAAGAGCGCTTCGGCGGCAAAGAATCAGCATCCTCGGCGTAAGCCCTCTGTTCCTTTTGCCTCCAAGGATTTTTTGAGTTTAAAGGAGATTGAGTCATCAGATCTTGAATTGCTTTTTAAGCTGGCTGATAAAATGAAGAAGAATCCCGGCCAGTTTTTAGGAAAACTGAAAGGAAAGTCTCTGGCTCTGCTTTTCCAGAAGCCCTCGGTTCGCACGCGTGTTTCTTTCCAGGTGGGCATGGCACAGTTGGGCGGCAGTGCGGTTTATATGGACCCACAGGAAATGCCGCTGGGGGAACGTGAGTCGATCAAGGATGTCGCGCGAGTTTTTTCGCGTTATTGCGATGTGGTTGTCGCCAGGACTTATTCGCACGCAGTGGTCGAGGATTTTGCGCGCTATGCCTCGGTGCCGGTGATCAACGGTCTGAGTGACTCGTATCATCCTTGCCAAACAATTGCCGATCTTTTTACGATACGCGAAAAGTTTGGTGATCTCAAAAAGATCAATATCGCGTACATCGGCGACGCCAACAACGTGCTCAACTCTCTTTTGTACGGGGTCGCCAAGACGGGGGCCAATCTTTCGGTGGCCAACCCCAGGGGGTATGAGCCGCACGAGGAAATTACCAAAGATATCAAGCTGATCTGTAAAGACAGTGGCGCTAAGATCACCGTTTCCAATAATCCGTTCACTGCGATCAAGAATGCACATGTGATCTATACCGATGTTTGGGTCAGTATGGGGCAGGAAAAACAGCACGACCAGAGGCTTCGTGATTTCCAGCCATTCCAGGTCAACGCCGCGATTATCAGTAAGGCGCCCAAGGACTGCGTTTTCATGCACTGCTTACCGGCGCATCGTGGTGAGGAGATTACCGATGAGGTGATCGAGCATCCACGTTCAGTAATCTTTGATCAGGCGGAAAACAGGATGCACACGCAAAAAGCGCTGATCTATCTTTTGCTGACGCGCAAAACCAAGAAAAAATAATTATCGGAGAATTCGGCAAAAAATGAAAAAGATCGTATTGGCATATTCGGGAGGGCTTGATACTTCTGTCGCTATCAAATGGCTCAAGGACAGAGGATACGAGGTTATTGCCTACATGGCGGATGTGGGTCAGGAAAAGACCACAACGGCCGCAATCGAACGCGCGAAGATAGCAGGCGCTGCGAAAGTGGTGGTCAAGGATCTGAAAATGAGGTTCGTAACTGAGTATATCTGGCCGGCCCTTAAGGCTAACGCGGTTTATGAAGGCCGATACACGATGGCGACTGCTCTTTCGCGTCCGTTGATCGCGGCCGAACAGGTCGCGGTCGCACACGCGGAAAAAGCGACCGCTGTCGCGCACGGATGCACGGGCAAAGGCAATGATCAAGTGCGCTTTGAAGTGACGGTGCAAGCGCTTGACGGTAGTCTTGAGATCCTGGCGCCGGTACGCGAGTGGGAATTTAAGTCGCGTGAGGAAGAGATACAATATGCCGAGCGTCATGGGATTCCGATCGATGTCTCAAAGAAAAGTCCGTTTTCTATCGATAAAAACATCTGGGGAGTGAGCGTTGAAGCGGGTGTGCTTGAAGATCCTAATACGGAGCCGCCGGCTGATTCTTTTCAGTGGACCCGCGGGGCAGAGACGCGCAACTTGAAGGAGCGTGTTATTGAGATAAAATTCGAGGAGGGTGTTCCGGTTGGCCTCAACGGACGTCAGATGACTGGACTGCGGCTGATTGAGGAACTGAACACTTTGGGCGCTTCTTACGGCATCGGCCGCATGGACATGATCGAGAACCGCTTGGTAGGAATCAAGTCCCGTGAGACCTATGAAGCTCCCGCGGCCACGATTCTTTTGCAGGCGCACCGGGATCTGGAGAGTCTGGTTCTGGACCGTGAGCTTCTCCATTACAAGGAAGGAATTTCGCATAAATACGCGGAGCTGGTTTATTATGGGTTGTGGTTTACGCCGCTTCGAAAGGCGTTGGATGCATTTGTCGGGCAGACCCAAAAGAAGGTAACCGGGAAAGTGCGGCTGAAATTACGTAAGTTCTCATCGCATGTGGTGGGCAGAACGTCGCCTCACTCCTTGTATAAGGAAAGCCTTGCCACTTATAGCGCTAAGGACCAATTTGATCAGCGACTGGCTAAAGGCTTTATTGATTTGTGGGCGCTTCCATATAAAAAATAAAAGGCGGATCTGAAAAAAAAAAAAAAAAAATGTGGGGCGGTCGTTTTACCAAAAAAACCGATCCTGGTTTT
>CAZAPB010000052.1:0-10118 GCA_964486835.1 uncultured Planctomycetia bacterium | reverse complement strand
ATGTCATCCTTGATTTTATTGCTCTGCAAATGCCCCACCAAGTGCCACTGGGACGGGATCAAAGGAACCTTTTCCCTGGCCTCCTGAATACGGTTCTCGGCGAACACCGTCACGCCGGCCTCTTGAGCCGCTTTAATATCATCAACCGTAACACCTTTAGCAACTGCTACCAGCGTGACATCCTTTGAAGCGCGGCCGGTTCTTTTTGCCGCTTCCTCGATTCGCGCCTGAACAGCGCGCACATTATCAGCAGTGCTCATAAACCCCGTATGCCCTGGCTACAAGCGGAAAACAGCCAACTATCATTTTTTGACATCACCGCAAACCTTTCCAGACAATATTGTTATATAAATTTTTGGATTGTGCTTGCACAATTATCACTATTTTCTCAAGCGAAGTCAACGGTTAGAATCAACCAATCCAAGCATTTTTTTCCAATGCTCAAGAACAGGATTAGCCCACCTCCGCATGGAATCCAAAGCGGCGAAGGAATACCGCTCAACCGGAGCGAAATCATCGGTCAACGGCAGTTCCAGGGATTGAATAGGTTCGATCCATAAATGCTGAAGATATTCGTGTATCTCAGGATCGCGGCTATAAAACTTTGGTGTCCGGCTTGATTTACACGCGACAATAATGATGTTTTGCACAAACCCGGCATTAGCCCTTTTCTGGACCGGAAAAATGTAAACCTGAGAAAAAAACTTTTTCAGCGTCGCCACCTGGGCCCTCAAAAACTGCGCGTTATCACCTTCGATGCTCGAGATGACGTTACCGATAAAAACGCCCTCCTGGTCGAGCGCGTTGTAGATGCGACGAGCGGCCGATTCCGTCGTCATTTGAAAGGGAATTGAGGAAGACTTAAACACGTCGCAAAAAACCACATTATAGGTTTTACTATTACGATTGAGAAATGTGCGGCCGTCTTCATGGTAAATTGTCAGCCTCGGGTCATCTTCAAGCCCGAAATACTTTTTCGCCAGGGCCGTAACTCCCGGATCAATTTCCACCACATCCATTTGGGCGTGGGGAAATTTCGCTAAAAAATCCTTGGGATACGAATACCCCGCGCCGCCAAGCATCAGAACGTTTTTGAGGCCCGGATAAAAATGACCACAGAGCCTATAATAACCTGTATAAGGTGCGATCAATTCATCGCTTCCGCTCAGTTTAACAGAGCTAATCTCGTCGTTGATCTGCATGACCTTGATGAGACCGCGCTGGCCAAGCACATCATAGATCCAGACACGGCTATAGGGAGTATTCACATCGACCAAATCCTTTCCGTGAACAACCTGCGCTAAAAGATCTGAGGACGCCGACAACACAGCCAGAACCGCCAAAACCAGGATCTTAGCCTTGCTTCGATACAAGGATGCCGTCAGGGACGCAACCACAAGACAAGCGCTCAGCACAAAAAGGACCATTGTATTCCCAAAGTAGGAAAGCAAGACAAAGCCCGCCAAAAAAGTGCCCGCGATACTTCCTATGGTCGACAAAGCGTAGAGGTCGCCCACTGCCGCGCCGGTCCGGTCAAGAGAATGCACCTTGAGCTTGACCGCGTATGGCAGAACCATACCCAAGAGAACCGAAGGAACAGCAAAAAGTATCGCGGCGCCGGCTAAGGCAGCAATACGAATATCGCGAATAGCTCCCTGTATAAACGCCAGTACCGGATCGTAAAGAAAACCGATCAACGCCACCCATAGCGCCGCCAGAAAAATAATCAGCGAGAACAACCGCTCGTTGGGCCACCGGTCAGCCATCTTTCCGCCCCAAGCATACCCCAAACTAAGAAATGCCAGGATCACACCGATCAGATTGGTCCATACATAAATAGAAGTCCCGACGTAGGGCGCCATGATACGTGACCCTGTCAATTCCAGGATCATCGTCGAAGCTCCGCACACAAACACCGTCGTCGAAAGCGCCCATTTGTTCATCGAAAAATTCCTCCGGACATTACATTATCCCCAACCACCCCGCGCGTCAATGACTCTCCTCCCCCGCGAATTTGAAAATTCATCAAGCCTGAGGTAAGATAGTATCAAATATACGGAGGCCTTATGAAGGGGCTTGGACAACGCATTCAATTCCTGCGAAAACAGCGTAAGATCACACTTGTCGAAATGGCAAAAAAAACCAGCATCGACCAGGCAACCTTAAGCCGCATGGAAAACGAGAAGATGGTCGGCACGCTAGACTCCCACATGCGCATCGCCCAAGCGCTGGGCTTAAGACTTCCCGATCTATACGAAGAAGCCGCGCAGAAAATGGATGAATCGCGGGATAATGAGATGCGCCAAAAACTCGAGACTTTTTCCCACTCCAGCGGAGCGGTTTCAGAACTGTTAACCACCGGGATCCTTCAGAAAAAAATGATGCCTGTCCTTATGCGGCTCAAACCCAAAAGTTTCAGCGCGACAGAGGATTATCCGCCGCTGACTGAAAGGTTTATCTACGTGCTTAAAGGCTCGGTCGAGTTGACCATCAACCGAGAACAAAGAAAGCTTGATGCCGGCGACAGCCTCTACTTTACCGCATCGGTCCCTCATTCTTTTAAAAATACCGCCAAAACTGACAGCGAATTAGTCTCGGTGATCACGCCCACCTCGCTATAAATCTAAAGGAGCCGTCATGAGTGCCCTATTGAAAAAGCCGGTTGTTCTTATCTGTGATGATGAGGAAAATTTGCGCGAATCTTTCAAGCTGATCCTGGAAGATTTTTATGAGTTGCGCTTTGCCAAGAATGGCATCGAAGGTCTGCAAATGGTCAAAGATTCGGCGCCCGACCTGATGTTTCTGGATATCAAAATGCCAAAGCTTCACGGCATGGAAACGCTTAAGCAAATCAAACAAGCCAGACCCAGTCTTGCTGTGGTGATTGTCAGCGGCTACCAAAGCGTAGAAATTGCCCAGGAAGCGCTTAAATACGGAGCGGCGGATTATATCCCCAAACCCTTTGAGTCAAAACACATCTTGCGGATTGCCGCGGATCTGACTAAAAAATAAAACTGCCGCGGCCTATTCGTCGCGCTATTTTTTTTCCGCCAAATGATGAAATTCTTCCTCGAGCTTGAACACCCCCAAGCGCCATAATCGACCGAAGAAGGGTCCGAAGAGAAAACCGAATGCGGCCATCATCGATCCCATAGAAATGAACGCCATGAATGAAGTAAAGATCTTGCCTGCTACGGTCACCGGCGATGCCGAAGGGATAGGTCCCTGCCCAGTCGCGATCATGCTCGTAAAATAGAACGAATCCACCCAGTCAAATCCTTCGATCCAGTGAATGCCTGCGGTACCCGCTATCAGAACGCCTGCCACAAGCAGAAAAGAATAAAGAGCCCGGCGGTAAATTGAATGGAAACGATGCTTTTTATGATCCTGCGGAGCGCTCAAGCCTTGACTCTTAGCCCGAGGCCTTCGCACTCGCTGAGGATAGTCGCAATATCCGATTCCGTGCGAACACGGGTCACCTGACCGTCGCTAAAAACCAAGAGGAGCGCCGGGTAGTCAGTAACATTAAATTTACTCATCAGCTTTCTTTCTATGTCCGCGTTGACAGATACTTTGACTACCGGCTCGAATGCGTCTTTAACTTTGGCGTCATTGAGCACCGTTTTTTTAAACTTTTTGCAGGCAGGGCTCCAGTTGGTATAAAAATACAACATAAAGGGACTCCCCGTCGCCTTCTGGATTTCCAGCGCTTTGTCATAGCCCTTAGTGCCGTCAACCCAAGGATAACTAGCGGAAACAACGGCCGCCTTATTTTCCACCCGCGGTTCATCATTGGGCGATGACTCCTCATTTTTCGATTCAACCTTTGGCGCGGAGAGCGGTGCCGGCAAAACCGGCAACACTTCGCTTTTCCCAGCACCTTCGGCGACAGCGTTATCATCAGAGGCCAAAGAAATATTCGGTTCGGGTTGGACCGCCGCCTCGGAAATCTCCGTCTGAGCCGCGGGACCCTCCTCAACCTTTTCGTCGGCATAGGTCTGCGCGGCCGGTTCCGTTGTGGAGTCATTGTTGAGTGGAGTCAGCGTTTCAGCCGCCTTCTCATCGGCCGCAGAAGACTGCTCTTGAGAATTATAGGAATCGCTCTGTTGAGCTTCTTGCGTTATTGCCTCTTCTGAAACCGCCGGAGGTCCGACAACTTCAACTCCGGGCGGTGTCTGTCCTAGGACCGCAGGAGGTTGGGCCTGGTCTTTCTTCTGACCGGAATACGCGGCGGGCGCTTCTTCGGCAGGAACTATTTCAGTCTGACGCACAGCCAGCTTCGACTTTAGAAGCACTACGTTAGCTCCGTCCTGCCCCCTAAGAATAAAGAAATCCTCGCTCTCACGCTTAACATCCCCGTTGAGTGTCTGCCCGTCCTTAAGAAGAAAAGTCTGCGCATCGGCATTAGACCCCGCCAATAAAAATATGACCGCAATCGAACATTTAATAATCGTTTTCATCCACCACCCCTTTTGTATGAGATTATCTTTTTGAGGATAGCCTGTCAATGATCTGTATCAAATTAAACCGCCGGGCCCGCGACCAGAATCCTGCCCTCAAACTGGCCTAGTACCAAATAGCGCTCGGCCGGGACAAAAACTCCGATCGCCTCAAGGTCCTTTTTCGAAACAAAACAATAGAATCCACTGCCGCGCTCCTTCAGCGTTGTCTGAAACGTTTGCGGGTCTTCCAGATATTTAACGCTCCTGTCCCAATAATAGATTGCCCCCGGCTGTTCATGAAAATTATACAGAAAGATCACCGCATCCGCCGGCGTCTGTTTTTTGACCAGCGAAGCGATGCCCTTGACAGGCCGCGAATAATCCAAACCCATAGCGTCCGAGTAAAAAATATGCACCGCCATCACCACCAGAAAACCGGCAAGCGCCTGACGCCACCGGCATTCTTTGATAATGCGTGCCAGAACCCAGCCAACCGCCAACGACAACGCGGGATACACGGGCAAGAGATACCAGTGCAGTTTGGTCTTCATGACGGTGATAACCGCCAGCACCGTGAATATCCATGTCGCGATAAAGATAAACTCCTTCTGCCTCGTTCGGATCGCCCGAAAAAGAAAATAAGGTCCGGCCACTATTCCCACCAGTACCCAGGGACGGTATTTGTTGAGCACAGTGCGGATATAAAAATACCAAGTGCCGCTGTGTCCCTCAAGCGCCTTGGTAGTTCTGCCCCAAAAATGCTTGGCGAGCGATTCGTTCATGTACATCTGGGTCTGGTGCGTCGCCACATAGATATTCCAGGGCAGTATCATAAGCGCCGCTAAAAAGATTCCAAGCCAATAGGCGCGACTGCGAAGTATGCGCGTCTGGCCAGCCCAAATGCAATAGACCCAGATCACCGCCTGCGCGAAAATTGCGGCAAAGCTTTTGGTCAAGAATGCCGCGCCGAAGATGACACCCGAATACACTAAAAAACGCTTCTCATCTTTTCCCCGCCAAAAAAAATACAGTGAGAGCGTCATAAAAAAAACAAGCGGCATGTCAGTCATGCCAAAACGCGCCATCCGTATAAAATGTATCGTCGAAAGGAGTGACAGCGCCGCCAGAAAACCTTCCCAGCGCCCAAATATCCGTTTTCCCAGAAGATAGATCACAAGCACCAGGCCAACGCCGCACAAGGCCGAAAAAAGCCTGGCGGTCCATTCATTGACGCCAAAAAAACTATACAAGATCGCCGTAGCCCATATCAAAACCGGCGGCTTGTCTACCCAGGCCGCCCCCTGCCAGGTCAAATCGAGCCAATTCCCCGAACGGACAGCCTCTTTGGCCACCTGCGCATAAATAGCCTCATCCCAGCTGGCCAGAGATCCTGTGTGGAGGTTGCCTAAAAGGAAGAAAAGAGAAAAAACAGCAAGAACAGGAAAAATAAACTCCTCGCGCAAACTGTCTTGATTCTGCATAACAAAATTATACCAGAGCCTGCCCGCGGTTCATAAAGTATTTGCCCGGTGCCCTGCAATTTTTCACCATGATCACGGGCTCTTTGATATAAATTTTCTATATGGCTGTGTCCAGACGTTTCCTACTTATAAAGAAAACTATTCTCATCTGCATTCTGGTATTTCTATTACGACGGCATAGAGATCAATCCTGCCATCAAACCTCGTCCTGATCTGCCCCACGTCGCCCGATTGCCGTGGTCGTATAAACATTGACCCCGGACGCCCAGCCCACCAGAGGCAATATGGCATATTGGCCGATCGCATTGACCATGTATTTTTTTCTGCGCTTAAGACTTGCCAAAAAGCGAGCTGAGGTTGTCCACCACGCTGCTGATAACCTCTTGCGCGCTCTGGCCCAGGCTTGAGTCCAGCATACCGGATATTTGATTCAATCCCAGATCCGACACATTAATACCGGCGGCCTTAAAATTCTTGATCAGATCAGCCGGACTAAAATTGGTCAGCGCGCGAAGCCCCTGGCTCTTTAACGCGTTGCTTATAATGATCGGCATCAGAGCGCGCACATCGTCAATGTTGCGGTAGGTCTCATCGATGTTGAGATCAAACTCCTGCGTGCTAGGCGGCGTCTTGAAAGAATCCTTGTAAACCACCTTGCCGATGCGCAATCTCAAAAGATTAATGTGTAGTCTGGACTCCTTGGTAGGAGCTGTTTTAGCCTCTCCCCCTTCTTTTTTAGAACCGGCGGGTTTGAGCTCTTCAAGGTTAAGTCGGCCTTTATTATTTCGCTCGATGATCATGGTTGAAACATCAAGCCGCATCTCTTTGATGCGACGCCTAGAGGTAAGTATCGTGCCAAGCTCCACCTGAACAAATATCTCGGGCATTGTCAGCATGGTCTTTTCTGTATAACCCGCTGGGTTAAAAACCCTCAGGTCTTTGATCGTCATTGAGGATGAACCAATGCTCGAATTAAAACCACCGACCTTGATATTGAGCCCTGTGGCGGCATGCGCCAAACCTGTGATGGATGATTTGATGATGAGATCACGGCCAATAAAAATAACGACCACCAGCGCAAAAGTGCCTATCAAGATCTTCACTAAAATATTTTTCATGGGCTCTCCCCTGTTTCATCAATAAGAAAATTTAGCGGCGACTCAATGCCTTATTGTACTACAAAAAGACGTGCTTAAAAGGGGGTGAACTTCAGACTCTCCCTTGAAAGCACTAAAAGAAGCCCCGTTCTCACCGACCAGGCCATAAAACCTCCCAGAAAAAGCGCGTAGGGTATCAACGGCAAGTGTTGTTTAAGCCTCATGAGCGAGTGCGCCGCCAGAAGCGCTAATGCCGGATAACAAGGCAGAAGATACCGGTCTTCCAACCCCAACGGCTTGGAAGAATAGATCAATAAGGACAAGGGTACGATAAAAAAGACTACCCACAAAAAAAGGCGCCCTGTGCTCTTTTTGATCGAAAAAAGAGCCCCTAAAAATAAAGGCGAAAGATAGGCTATATTCACCAGATAGAAGTACCATGGGTGTGAAAGCTCGCGCAACCACTTGACCGATTCTTTGGCTCCTTGGGCCTCAGGAAAATAGAAAGGGCTGCCATAAGCGCGATAGACCGCAAAAAACCAAGGAAACGTCAGGATGGCGACGCATATTGCCCACAGGGTCATCGATCTCCAGCGACGGCTAAAAAAAAGAGGGGCCGCGAACAACACGCTTGTGCGCGTAAGCACCGCCAGTGCGAAAAACACGCCGGAGAAAATAACACGAAGCCGCGAACCCTCCCACTCGCGCCACAGAATAATACTCCACACCAATATCGACGCCGCTACCAGATCAGACCAAGTCTTGAAGGCAACGACCAAAAAAACAGGACTTGTCAGACAGATCGCCGCCGCCAAAAGACCCGTGCTCCCATCGAAACATCTTCGACCGAGGACAAAAATACCGGCCAACAAAATGACAGAGAAAAGAGCGTTCGGGAACGCGGTATAAAGCTGATCGGCGTGAAAACTCATAGGCTGGCGTTCCTTAAGAACAACAAAATGAAGCGGCTGATTCAAAAGCTCATGTGAGGCGCAAAGGATCAAAGGAAATAACGGCTGGTTGAAATAGAGCGGCGTATCATAATAATTAACCCCGCTCTGG
This sequence comes from uncultured Planctomycetia bacterium, assembly GCA_964486835.1. Classification (GTDB taxonomy): domain Bacteria; phylum Omnitrophota; class Gorgyraeia; order 2-02-FULL-51-18; family 2-02-FULL-51-18; genus CAMDWQ01. The sequence goes on along the minus strand of CAZAPB010000052.1, from coordinate 2,036 downwards.
GAAAGGCCCTTTAGAAGGTTACCGTTTTCCGATCGCTCCAGCCTCCAGAATAAACCGGCCGATTCAATGGACACACCGCGCAGATTGTATTCCGGGAGCCAGTTAGATCCCGCCGATTGGATCTTAGCGGCAAGCGCCGTGTAGATCGCTTCATCATCACTGCTCCTTGAGAGACAGGCGCCCAAAAACAACACACCTAAAAAAATAGAGACGACGACAGCAAAAGCGGCTGTCTTTTTATATTTCAAAAAAATCTTTTCCTTTTAAAAAATTCAGACGAATGCAAGCCGCGTAAACAAGCAAACCGCCGATGGTCATAAACGACATCACCTCAGAAAAAAACTGGATCTTTTCATTAGAGAAGAGTTGGCCGCCAATATTCATTGCCAGGAAGGCAGCCGCCAGAAAGAAGATTGACCAGTGATCCTTCCAGCCGCTTTTCCAAATCTCCGCCGTGACCACCATTACCGGAAAAAATAGCGCCACATAGTTAAATGGCCAGCAGTTTGGATTAAAAAGAGCAATCCCGGTAAATAGCGCGGCATAAGTGCCGATAACGCTTCCCCTTCGCATGCTCCCCAAAAATATTGCAAGAACATACAGCAGTACCGCAATCGCCACGCCTGCTAAAAGAGCTGATTGGAAAGGGACGATTGAAAATGAAACAGCGTTGTCTTTATAAGGAGAATCCTTCATCAAAAGACGTATCACCCACGAGTAGACCGACTGATTCTTGTAATCGGTCCAAGAACCTCTATCCAGCGATGTTTTGGTGATGAAGGGGATCCATTCCAAAAGATAGCGGTGAGCACGCTCAAAGCCACAGAAAAGAGCGGGTAAATAGCAATAAATGACTATCGAAAATATAGCCGATAACGCTGCTTTCCATTTTCTCTTAAGGATCCAGTATGGCACAAAAATAAAAGTCACGTACTTAACCATTACTGACAGGCCCAGAAGCATACCGCCGGCCAGCTCCTTTTTTCTTTCGGTCAGATAGACACCCGCCAGCGCCAGGCTGATCATCAGCAGATTGACCTGCCCCGAATCCAGCACTAAAAGCGCGAAACGAAGAACAAACAGTGATGGTATGGCCAGCAAAAGCGCCCCTCCCCATCGGCCTTCCCGGCCATCCGAGATCATTTTCCTGCAGTAGACAGCGAGAAAAATAAGTAGCCAGAAGTTGACTGTAAAAAAAACAAGGCTTGCGGCGTGTATGGGCAATAAACCCAGTGGGCTGATCAGCACCGCAAATACCGGGGAATATTTAAAAGGCGTGATTCCCTCTAACTCCCGGTATATGTCCTCCCCGTTCAAAAAACGAACCGCTGCGGTGTGATAAACCCTAAAATCGGAGTAATGCCGGGAAGGTCCTCGTCCATAATAGCGGACGAATAAAATAGCGAACACCACAAGAATCATAAACCATACGGCCTTTTTTCTCACGGTGTCAGCTATCTTGGATTTATTCGAGATATGACCTGAGCATCCAGGCCATCTTTTCATGCTGTTCCATGATGCCGGTCAAAAAATCACTTGTGCCCGCATCCTGGAATTTCTCCGTGCATTCGGCAACATCAGTTCTGAGTGATTGTACCAAAGATTCGTGGTCTGCCAACAAACCGCTGAGCATCCATTTAGACTCAAGATGAGCCCCTGGCGTCTCCGTCAACCGCGTGTGGCTTAAGAACTCCTTCAGCGATCCCAAAGACTGCCCGCCAAGCGAACGCGCCCTTTCGGCGACTTCATCAATAATGGCGTCTATCTCATCATACTGAGATTCGAAAAACTTATGGAGCTGACTGAAATCCGCCCCGGTCACATTCCAGTGAAAATTACGGGTTTTCGTATAAAGTACATATTCGTCCGAGAGAACATGGCTGAGGATAGCAATGACGCCTGCCCGGTTCTGATCGTTGATGCCGATATTGATCTTCATGGCTGTGTCTCCTTGGGTTGATTATACCAAATAATTACGAGCAACTTAATATAAGACCTTGACGAGGGTCAAGCCCAGCGCCTTGGCCGTCGGTCCC
>CAZAPB010000051.1:0-10244 GCA_964486835.1 uncultured Planctomycetia bacterium | reverse complement strand
GATCGGCCGCAATGGCGCGGGCAAATCTACGATGTGTAAGATTATCATCGGGGAGGAAGAGGCCGACGCCGGCACGCTCGCCAAAAGCCAGGATCTGCGCCTTAGCTATCTTGAACAACACGATCCTTACAAGCTTGACGAGACGGTGATAGCATTTTTAATACGTTATACCGGCAAAGAAGAGTGGCAGTGCGGCAAGATGGCCGCTCGTTTTCAGATGAAGAACGAGCTTTTGGAGACCACCATAGGCGCTCTTTCCGGCGGATACCGCACACGCGTGAAACTTACCGCGATGCTCCTGGCCGAGCCCAACTTTCTGATCCTGGATGAACCGACCAATTATCTGGATCTGAAAACACTGATCCTTTTGGAGGATTTTCTACAGGATTATGAGGGTGCGTTCCTTATTGTTTCACATGACCGGCAATTTTTGAAAAAGACCTGCGAGCATACGCTGGAGATTGAGAGCGGCCAGATGACATTTTATCCGGGCACCGTCGATGAGTATCTTATTTTTAAAGAAGAGCAGAAAGAACAGGCTCTCAGCACCAATAAGAATATCGAGGCCAAGAAAAAGCAATTGCAGGAGTTTGTTGACCGTTTCCGCGCCAAGGCCTCCAAGGCTACGCAGGCCAAGTCCAAGATGAAGCAGATCGAGAAATTAAAGACCATCGAGGTGGGCCATGCGCTCTCGAATGTGCACATTAGGATCCCTCAGGTGGAAAAACGTAATGGGATCGCCGTGCGATGCGAGAACCTGGCGATAGGCTATCCGGAGAAGATGGTCGCGCAGAACATCAATGTGGAAGTCATGCAAGGCGCGCATGTGGCGGTGCTGGGCGACAACGGGCAGGGAAAGACCACTTTTTTGAGGACGCTGGCCGAAGACTTGACCTCCAAAGGCGGCAGTTTACGCTGGGGACATAATCTTAAGATCGCCTATTACGCACAGCATGTTTATTCCGCGCTTCATCCCGGGCAGGATGTTTATACGCATCTTTTCGAAAAAGCCGCGCCGGGAGTGACACGTCAGGAAATATTGAATATCGCCGGAAGTTTTCTTTTTAAAGGCGATGACGTGAAGAAAATGGTCGGAGTATTAAGCGGCGGCGAACGCGCGCGAGTCTGTCTGGCGGGACTTCTTTTGAGCAAAAGCCAAGTTCTTCTTTTGGACGAGGCCACCAACCATTTGGATTTTGAGACTGTCGAAGCGCTGGGGCGGGCGCTCAAGAGTTTTTCAGGAACTCTTTTTTTCATCAGTCACGACCGTACATTTGTGAACCTGGTCGCCAGCGAGATCATTGAGGTCAACAACGGGCGTGTTGTCCGTTATCCCGGAAATTATGAGGAGTATGTTTACTCTCTGGAAAACCGGTTAAGGCATGAATTGCACCCGGAAATAGACGAGAAGTCGCCTGAGGTCTCGTCTAAAAAACCCGCCGCAGGAGATCTTCAGGGAAAATCCTATTACGTGCGAAAAAAAGAGCTTGAGTCAGAAAAAAGAAAATTGACCACGCGCATCAAAAAGACGGAAGAAGGGCTGGAGGCGTATAAGGCCGAGAAAGATAGTATTGAAAAGGACTTCCTGGCGGACGTGTCCAACTGGAGTCCCGAAAAGAATCACAGGCTCGAACATCTTATCCGGCTCATTGAAACGGAAGAGAAGTGTTGGCTGGAACTGATCGAAAAAGCGGAGGCAGCTAATAAACAGTTGGCCGCGATCACGGGCAAAAGCGAATAAATTTGTAATAGTTTAGCCCCTACCCTATGATTCAGCATAAAAGCTCTCGGTTCTTTATGTGCTGCGTCGGTTGCGGGTATTCTTCTCAGTCGCTTGGACCCTGAGCGGCAAATTGCGGACTATCAGAAAGATAATAGGCCACCTTTGGACGCTCCCTGCGAAGAACACCCGCAACCGACGCTTAGGGAGCTTGTTTCCCTCAAACACTGCGTGGGTGACGTCGGGCGGGGCGCCCCGTTTTTTTTCGTGAAGAATTACACGAAAAAACAATGGGGCTGACCGACGGCAGCTCGCCTCTGCGAAGCTAAAACAATTGTTTCGCTTCGGCGGAGCAGGGGACCCGCGCGGCTCTTGGGCGCGGTGGAAGCTAAACTATAACGAATTATCCGATTAAAACGATTTCCTGTTTTCCCATTCCGCTGATTTCTATTCCCTAACTCTCTGGGGAGTGATAGAATTTAAGCTTAATTTTTAAAAACCCCCGAGGTGACGCGATGAAAAAAGAGCTGACTGAGAAATTGAGGGCCCAGAAAGACAAAATGGACGCCTTGGGGAGGTTTCTTTGAGGTTGAAAAACTAAAAAGCCGTATTCAGGCGCTGGAAGGGGAGATATCCAACCCCGATTTTTGGTCCAATACGGACAACAAAAACAGCGTGATGCGCGAGCTCAAAAGCCTCAAGAGCCAGACAGAGACATATTTAAAGCTGGAGGCTCAGGTCGGTGATCTTTTAGGTCTTTTGGAGATCACCGAAGATTCGGATGCGGAGGCTCTCAAGCATCTGGATCAGGAAGCGGACAAGATCTCCAAAATGATCGGGGAGCTTGAGTTCCAGAAGCTTCTGGGCGGACCGACCGACAAGAACAGCGTGATCTTGAGTATCAACGCGGGGGCCGGTGGCACGGAGTCCTGCGACTGGGCGTCAATGCTACTGCGGATGTATACGCGTTGGGCGCAGGATCAAGGTTACCGTGTTGAGATGATCGATATTCTTCCCGGCGAAGGAGCGGGCATTAAGAACGTCACGCTTCTGATTGAGGGCGATTTTGCTTATGGGTATTTGAAATCAGAGATTGGTGTTCATCGTCTGGTGCGTATTTCACCATTCGACTCCAACAAACGGCGGCATACGTCGTTTGCTTCGGTAGAGGTGATTGCCGAGGTTGAGGATGATATCGATATTGATATCAAGGAATCAGAAATACGCGTGGATGTTTTTCGTTCGGGCGGCAAGGGCGGGCAGGGTGTCAACACGACGGATTCGGCCGTACGCATTACTCATATGCCGTCGGGCTTAGTGGTCCAGTGCCAGAACGAGCGCTCGCAGATCAAGAACCGAGCGACCGCGATGAAGGTATTGAAAAGCCGTCTTTATGAAAAAGAGATGGCCTCGCGCATGGCCGAGCAGAAGAAAAGTTATGGAGAAAAACAGGAGATCTCCTGGGGTAGTCAGATTCGTTCGTATGTGTTGCATCCGTACCAGATGGTCAAAGACCATCGAACAGATCATGAGACCTCTGACACATCGGGGGTGCTTGACGGGGATCTTAAGGGATTTATTGAGGCATATCTGAGAAACTTGGGCGGGGAGTAAAAAATGCTGGGTTGGATACTAAAAAAGATATTTGGCACACAGAACGAACGTACGCTGAGGCGAATCAAGCCTATTATCGTCAAGATCAACGCTTTTGAGCCGCAAATCTCAGCGCTTTCGGATGAAGAGCTCAAATCCAAGACCGAGGAATTCCGCGAAAGGCTCAAAAATGGCCAGACACTGGATCATATTTTGCCCGAGGCGTTCGCGGTTGTGCGCGAAGTTTCCCACCGTGTTCTTAAGATGAGGCATTTCGATTCACAGATGGTTGGCGGTGTGGTACTTCACGAAGGTAAGATCGCCGAGATGGCTACCGGCGAAGGAAAGACGCTCGTCGCGACTCTGCCGGTGTACTTAAACGCGCTTTCAGGAAAAGGCGTGCATGTGATCACGGTCAACGACTACCTGGCTCGCCGCGACCGTGAGTGGATGGGGCCGGTGTATGAGTTTCTGGGTCTTTCGATCGGCGTTATCCAGCACAGCTCAAGCCCGGCGGACCGGCAAAAATCCTATAGTTCGGACATTACTTACGGCACCAACAACGAGTTTGGTTTTGATTACCTGCGCGATAACATGGTTCGCCGCATCGAGCATCGCGTTCAGCGGGAGCTCAACTACGCGATCGTTGACGAGGTGGACAGCATTCTCATTGACGAAGCCAGAACCCCACTGATCATCTCGGGGCCCAGCGAAGAATCCACCGATAAATATTACAAGATTGACGTGATTATTCCCAAACTGACCAAGGTTGAAGACTACGAGATAGAAGAGAAGACCCGTTCGGTGGCTCTTACCGAAAAAGGCAATCACACGGTCGAACAGCTTTTGGGGGTCGAGAATCTTTATGACCCGGCCAATGTGGAGCTTGTTCACCACGTCAATCAGGCTCTTCGCGCCCACGTGCTTTTTAAGATCGATGTCGACTACGTCGTCAAGGATGGTGAGGTTCTGATCGTCGATGAATTCACGGGGCGTCTAATGCCGGGACGGCGCTTTTCGGACGGGCTTCACCAAGCGCTTGAAGCCAAGGAACACGTCAAAGTCGAGGAAGAAAATCAGACTCTGGCGACCGTGACCTTCCAGAATTATTTCCGCATGTATAACAAGCTGGCCGGGATGACCGGTACGGCGCTCACCGAAATGCAGGAATTTTTCCAGATTTACAAACTTTCCGTTGTTTGCGTTCCTTCTAACCGCCCGATGATACGCAATAATTATCCTGACCGTGTTTATCGCACCGAAAAAGAAAAATTCAACTCAGTGGTCAATGAGATCATCGAATGCCATGTAAAAGGACAGCCTGTGCTGGTTGGCACCGTTTCCATCGAGAAATCCGAACATCTTTCGTCGATCTTGCGTCGTGCTAATGTCCTGCACAAAGTTCTCAATGCCAAATATCATGAGATGGAAGCCGAGATCATCAAACAGGCCGGACAGCGGGCCGCTGTTACCATCGCGACCAATATGGCGGGCCGCGGTACCGATATCGTCCTGGGCGAGGGTGTCACGGGTGTGGGGGGGCTTCATGTGATCGGTACCGAGCGCCACGAAGCGCGCCGCATCGACAATCAGCTGCGCGGCCGCTGTGGCCGTCAGGGAGATCCGGGTTCTTCGCGCTTTTATCTGGCGATGGAAGATGACCTTTTGAGGATCTTCGGATCGGATCGAATCGCGGGACTTATGCAGAAGATGGGCATGGAAGAGGGGCAGGAAATAGAACACCCGTTCATATCCAAAGCGATTGAGAACGCGCAGACCCGTGTGGAAGGCCGTAATTTTGACATTCGCAAACAACTTCTTGAATATGACAATGTGATGAACCGTCAGCGAGAAGTGATCTATGCGGAACGCCGAAAAGTACTGGAAGGCGAGAATCTCAAGGAGCATTATCTGGATATGGTGCAAGAAACGGTGGATATGCTGATCAGCGGTGTGCCGCAAACCAGCGAAGACTTTTTTAAGACGCTTTCGGAAACGATTCGTTCGGTCATCCCAGTCTCTATCGATGGGCTGGAGACTGAGAGCGGAGAAACGTTAATTGATGCCGTCACTGCCCGCGCTAAAGAAGCTTATCTGGAAAAAGAAAAGCAGTTGGGGACTGATCCGATGCGTCACCTGGAACGTATGATTCTCTTAGATGTGGTTGACGTCAAATGGAAGGACCATTTAAGGAGCATGGACAATCTGCGCGATGGGATCGGTCTGAGAGCTTATGGGCAGAAAGATCCGTTGGTTGAATATAAGCGGGAAGCTTACAATGCTTTTCAGGCAATGATCGATACCATCAAAGAAGAAGCGATCTCATTTATTTTCCGCGTACAGCCGATGGAACCCTCACGCATACTCGAGGCTTCTCACGAAAAGAAGGCGACGTCGATGAAGTTCATTCATCCTGAGGCCGGCTCTGTTCTCCAAGACCTGCCGCGGGCTTCATCTGCCGATGAGGGGTCCATATTTGATTTACCGGCGCCCTCTGCCGCGATGAATAAAGCGCCGGCGATTGCCAGCGCCGCGGACAAAGTCGGCCGCAATGACCCTTGCCCCTGCGGCAGTGGGAAAAAATATAAAAAATGCCACGGCGGATAGCCCGTAGTTTCGGGGCCGCTTTTTTCTCGGCGTTGCTTTTGGCACTGCCGTATCACTTCTCTTTCCTTTGGCCGCTGGCTTTTGGCGCGTTCATCCCTTTCTTTTTTTCAATGGAAAAGAGGTCACAAAGCCAGACGGTTCTCTCATCCTATCTTTTCGGACTATTTTTTTTCGCGATGGCGGGGTACTGGCTGACTTATGTAAATGTGATCGGTTATGCCGTGCTGATAGCCTACTTTGCTATTTATTTTGCGGTTTTTGGATATTACGCTTCGGGACATTTTTATTCCGCCTCGGAGGCGCGTGCTTCCGGAAGAGTAAGAAGCGCGCTCTGCCTGTCAGCGCTGTGGGTTCTCTTAGAATGGGTGCGCGGCTGGATGATCAGTGGAATGCCATGGGTTTTCTTGGGCCATAGCCAGTGGAAGAACATTCCATTTATCCAGGCCGCTGATATCACGGGCGTTTGGGGTGTTTCATTCGCGGTGATGATCGTAAACATCCTGCTGTATCAATTTATTCGGTACAAAAAAAACGGCCTTCGCAGTCTTGGCGCCGCTCTGGCGGTGATGGTGGTATTTTACTCGTACGGTTTTTTACAGGCGGATCGTTGGCGGGAAAATAGTGGAAAGCCTGGACTGCGTGTGTCCGTCCTGCAGGGCAACATTCCCCAGGACCAGAAATGGAACGCGCGCGTGCGCGGCATCATTTTTGAAAAATATAAACGACTCACGCTGATGTGCGCCAATGAATTTTCAGATCTTGTTATCTGGCCGGAGACCTCGTTTCCAGGCTTTTTTGAGGACGAGCCTGTCATGGCCGCGCATCTTCGCAGTACTGTGCGCCAATCTAAAACGCCTGCCTTGGTAGGCGCGCCTACACTGGGAGAGCTTAAAGAAGGCGGGTTGCGTTTCTATAACAGCGCCATCCTTTTTGGGCAGAATGGAGAGGAGGGACAGCGCTACAACAAAACACATCTGGTGCCGTTCGGCGAATATGTGCCACTCGAACCTGTGCTGGGATTTATTCGCCATTTTGTGGCTATAGGAAATTTCTGGCCGGGCACAGAAAGGACAATATTTGTTTTAAAACCGCGCGCCCCCGAAAAATACCTCACCGCGCGATTTGGTGTGCTTATTTGCTCCGAGGATGCCTTTGCGGATCTGGGTCGGGATGCGGTGCGCCAGGGTGCTGATTTTTTGGTCAATATTACTAACGACGCATGGTTCGGTGATACGGCAGCGCCCTATCAGCATGCGCAGGCATCTGTGTTTAGAGCCGTTGAGAACCGTGTACCGGTTGTGCGTGCCGCTAACACCGGTTTATCCTGTTTTATATCCGCCGCCGGAGAAGTGACTAGTTCTGTCCAGGAGCGCGGAAAAGAGATCATGGTTACCGGTCACCGCACCGAAGGCATCTATCTTCGCAAATCCGCTTCTGTCTATAACCGCCTCGGCGATTGGTTCATTCTTTTTTGCCTGGTAATTCTATGGTTTTGCCGGCAAGAACGCTTTGCGTCCTTTCGTTATACCAGTCTTTAGACGGTCCCCGCCAAAAATATCCGGAACCCTCGAAATATGGAAGGGAAGTGTAAAAAGTGCTTATTTTATAGACATACCAATTGGTAGTCTTTATAATAAAACAATTAATTTATTGATCTAACAAATTTAAAATAAATAGGTTATGAACGAGCCCAACGATCTCCTCAAAGAACGATTCAAAAAGCTGCAATCCATAGAATCCATGGGTATCTACCCCTTTGGCGGGCGTTTTGCCAAAGAGGGGATGATCTCCGAGTTAACCGCCGATTTTCAAGAAAACCGCAAAGTTTGCACGGCAGGCCGTCTCTATTCGGTGCGTGTGATGGGAAAGACCATCTTTTGCGATTTGAAGGACGAATCCGGGCGCATTCAGCTCTTTATCAAGCAGGATAATTTAGGCCAGGAGGGTTGGCGTCTTTTTGAGCTGATCGATATCGGTGATATCGTAGGGGTGGAGGGTGAGATTTTTAAGACACGTACTGGGGAGATATCCATCCGTGTTACACATCTATCGATATTGGCTAAGAGCTTAAGGCCCATGCCGGAAAAATGGCATGGTCTCAAGGACACGGAAGTGCGTTATCGCCGCCGCTATCTGGACCTTATTTCTAACGAGGAAAGCCGGGAGATCTTCAAGAAGAGATCGCTCATCGTGCGTGAAATTCGAAATGTTCTCGATAAAAAGGGATATCTTGAGGTCGAGACGCCCATGATGCATCCGATCCCCGGAGGAGCCGCGGGTAAACCGTTTAAAACTCATCACGAGGCGTTGGACCTGAACTTATTTTTGCGCGTGGCGCCGGAATTGTACCTGAAGAAGCTTTTGGTTGGCGGTTTTGACAAGGTCTATGAGATCAATAAAAGCTTCCGCAATGAAGGCATCTCGACGCGACACAATCCCGAATTCACGATGATCGAAGTATATACCGCTTACCATGATGTGAATGATGTGATGAGCCTGACGGAGGAGATCGTCAAAAAGACCGCTGAGAGTGTACTTGGTACATTGATCTTAAAACGCGGCGAAAAGACGCTCGACCTTTCGCGATGGGAAAGAATCTCTTTTGCTAAGTTGATGAAGGACTCGTTTGATATTATCCCGGAGGACGAGACCTCGCAGTGGATCGAGAAGCTGAAGAAAAAAGGTATCAAGGTTGAGGGAAAAGATCTTTCGCGTTCGCAGATCATTAATCTTGTCGCCGATCTTCTGGAGCCAGGCGGAGAAGCCGTGCAGACGGATGTGATGAGGCCGGTTTTTGTAACAGACTATTTCGCGGAGCTTTCTCCGCTGGCCCGGCGCAATCCCAAGGACCCTTTTTTGAGCGAACGCTTTGAGCTTTACATCGGAGGCATGGAGGTTGCTAACGGCTATTCGGAGCAGAACAACCCTATTGAGCAGAAAATGCGTTTAGAAGAAGAGTTGCGGGAAAAGGGTAAGAGCGCCACATCGGAGACCATCGATGAAGATTTCATCCTCGCACTTGAACACGGCATGCCGCCTGCGGGTGGCCTGGGCATCGGCATTGACCGGCTGGTCATGGTGCTAACCAATCAGCCGTCGATTCGTGAAGTTATTTTATTTCCGCAAATGAAACCGGAGAAGGCGTGATCGCGGTATTGGTTTGTTCCGATCTAACGGGGGCGGCGGGGTGAGTTTTGAGTGGCAGGTGGCCAAGCGGTATCTTTGGTCTAAGCGCCGTCATCCTTTTGTCGGTGTGGTCAGCATGATCTCGATGGCGGGTATAGGCGTGGGCGTCGCGGCGCTGATAGTTGTGCTGGCTGTCATGAACGGTTTTGATGAAGATATGAAGGCGCGTATTATTGGTTTGCGAGCGCATCTGGTGGTGGAGAAGGATAGCTCATTCGTCGGATGGACGGCGGTGGCTGACAAGCTTGATAGAACACCCGGGATCGCGGGTGTGGCGGCGTATGTTGAAGGCCAGGCGCTTATTCAGGTGGATGATTGGGGCACGGGTGTGATGGTGCGCGGCATCGATCCGGCGCGCGAGAAGAAAGTCTCCCGTTTTCATGAATATGTAAAGCAGGGCGCGCTCTCCGGCCGCGCGGACGGTGTCGTTGTTGGCTCTGAGCTTGCGCATCGCGCCGGTCTTAGGATGGGCTCTTCGGTCCGCCTGGCGACCCAATCAATGGATAAGCCGGCCGAGCTTGTCATTGAGGGAATATTTAACTCAGGGATGTATGAATACGACTCCAATCTCGTGTTTGTGAGTCTGAACAGCGCTCAACGGTTTTTTAATATGCCAACCAGTGTTAGCGGATTGTCTATTTATTTACGCAATGCCGATAGCGCGGAGCAGGCGCAAAATAAATTGCGGCGCTATTTAATACCGCCCTATCAGGTGCGCACCTGGATGGATATGAACCGCACTCTTTTTTCGGCGCTGAAGCTTGAAAAGATCGTAATGTTCTTGATATTGGCGCTGATCATATTGGTGGCTAGCCTTAATATCGCCGGAAGTCTGACGATATTGGTGATGGACAAGACCAAGGATGTGGGTGTTTTGAGGGCGCTGGGTGCCACGCCGCTTAGTTTGGTTCACATTTTTGCGCTGGACGGTCTGGTGCTGGGGCTGTTGGGATCCGCAGGAGGATTGACAGCGGGAACAGGGCTGTGTTGGATTCTCAAACAGTATTCGTTCATTGAGCTTCCGAAAGAAATTTATTATATCGACCGTTTACCGGTCAAAATGAATCCGACGGACACTTTTTGGGTGGTTATTGTCGCGGTAGGATTGAGTTTTATATCTGCGTTCTATCCCGCTATA
>CAZAPB010000050.1:0-10286 GCA_964486835.1 uncultured Planctomycetia bacterium | reverse complement strand
ACTGGCATACGCGCATGTTTGAGGGGCATGTTCCGAAAGGATTGAGGGTTCAAATCCCTCCTTCCGCACTGTTTTTTGTATGAAACTTATGGGATTTGAATAGGAGCTGTCTCGCTTCTATAAAATCGGTTTTTTATCGATGCTATTTTGCCCTGTTGTGTAACGGTAGCACAGCAGCCTCTGGAGCTGCTTGTCTAGGTTCGAATCCTAGCGGGGCAGTATTATTTTGGCTAGCCCACCTTAAAAAATCTTGGAGGCATTAGTCAGACGTTCTACTGCTTTTGTCTTTCCCAACAGCGAAACGGTATCAAAAAAACCCGGGCTGACCGTGCGGCCCGTCAAGGCAACACGGCATGGATGGATAAATTCTTTGCCGGTCATCCCCAGATCTTTCATGAGCTGACGGCTTTTCTCTTCAATGGTCTTAGTTTGGAAATCTTCCAGGGCATCCAGCATCTGGGCATACTTCAAAAACGCTTCTTTAAGACGCGGATCTTTTAGGAATTCATCACGAGCTTCCTGAGAATATTCAATTTTATCCTCAAAAAAGAACTGGGCCAGGTCAGGAAACTGCGCCAGACGAAATATTCTTTCTTGGAAAAGCGCGGTAAGCTTCTCAAGACGTGCGGTGTCAGCGGCAGCTGCGTTATATCCCCTTTTTTCAAGATAAGGGACCAGCATACGAGCCAGTTCGGGAACAGCCATCTTTCTTACATATTGACCGTTCATCCATTCCAGCTTTTCGTTTGAAAAAACAGCTCCGGTCTTCAACACTCGTTTTAGATCAAATTTTTGAATGAGCTCCTCTTTGCCGATAAGCTCCTGGTTATTACCCGGAGACCAGCCTAAAAGGGACAGGTAATTAATGACCGCCTCGGGAAGAAAGCCGGCTTCCAGATACTCACGAATGCTGGTAGCGCCGTGCCTTTTGGACATGCGCGAACGGTCGGGGCCCAGGATCAATGGAATATGACAAAAAATAGGTTTTTGGTAGTCCAGCGCTTCATAGAGAGGGGTTTGTTTGGGAGTGTTCATGATGTGATCATCTCCGCGGATAACATGCGTAATGCCCATTTCTGCGTCATCACAGACAACCGCGAAGTTGTAAGTAGGGCTTCCGTCAGACTTGAAAATGACCAGGTCCTCCGCCAAAGACGGATGCTGGGCAAGATCGAATTCGATGCGGCCGTGTAGCATATCTTCGAAGAACACCTTCCCCTCTTTGGGAACCCGAAAAAAAACCGCCGGGCCCTCCGCGTAAGCCTTTCCTTGGCCGATCAGCCGGTCGGCGATCGCCCGGTAATGAGCCGTCCGCTCGCTTTGAAACACAAGCTCCCCGTCCCAGTCAATGCCCAGCCACCGGAGACTGGAAACAATTTCTTCCAAAAACTCTTTTTTGGAGCGCTCTTTATCGGTGTCCTCAATGCGGAGAAAAAATTGTCCACCCTCGTGCCTGGCGAAAAGATAATTGAATAACGCGGTACGCGCGCTTCCGATATGAAGATACCCGGTAGGGCTGGGGGCAAAACGGACGCGGCAGTTCATCAAATCTTTCTCTTTATCCCAATTCTATGTCTATGCGTGACACTTCTTCATCGCGGACACGCCGCGCCCAGGGGTCAGGAACCACACTTCCTTCAAATTCAGCCAGAATCCCTTTGCGGCCAGAAATCCTTATTTTTTTCGGCCATGATCTATTTTTGCCGAACGTGTCCATGCGCTTAGGATTGTGATAAACCACCAGTGTCTTTCCCAGAAAAATAAACGCAAAGCAGTCCTTGGGTATGCGGATTGTCTCACTGCGGCCGTCCCCCGCGATCCATGTCCGTACAGTTTCCTGTTGGGTGAAGAAGAACAAGGGCAAGCAGGGCTCAAAACGCAGAACAAGTTTTTTATCCGGCCCCAACGAAAAAGGGCGGCGTCCTACGTTCATCAAAAGCCACAGATTCAGGAATTCGGCTGTTGAGCCCGATAGGCGCGCGACAAAACCGGCTCCATGCAAAGATGGATCGCTGAACGCGCTCGACACGATGAACGAAGAATTTTCCAGAATACTGCGGCCGTACCGCTCGGCTGGCTGGAAAGGTATCAGTGCTTTTCGCAAGTCCGAATAATATTCTTCCGCCAGGCCTGCCTTCAACAACTCGACAAGCCATTTGTATTCCATATGAATCCAGATCGATTCATTCTCAAGCCAGCCCGGTTTGAACACGCGCGCGCGACCTACTTCTAAAGAAGCTGAGCCGAGATTAGCGTTGACCTTGTACATCCCGAGTTTTTTGTCATACAGATCGCTTTCGCGGACAGCCCGCACGAGCGAACGCCGTCTCTCATTGTCCTTCTCCACTTTTAGAGCATGCACAAGTCCCTCAAGGAAAAAAGGCAGAGGACGCTGGTCAAAAGCCGTTGGCTTGATAACCGCTTTTCCTTTTTTTTTCAATAAAGAGAACTTCGTGACCCTGTTCTCAAAATAAGTCGGATAAAGTCCGCTTTTGGGATCAAACGACTTTTCGATGCCAAGCTGTATCTTTTCGCGGGTACGCTCCAGAAAAAGACGGATCTTCTTATAAGTAAATACTTTTTCGACTCCTGAGACACCAAGCCGCACACGAGCCCTGTATCCTTCCCGAAGCTCAGTCGCTTGTTCCCAGAAACTCAGGTCCTTGGATTGGCCTTTCTTTTTAAGATTGGCCTCTAAAAACCGGTCCATTTCCAGAATAAAATCGGCCAATTCTTCGGGCAGTGCTAACGTAGAGGCGGGATCAAGCGAGAGATCGTCGATCATCTGCACCAGGAATACCGCCAACCGCTTGAGCTCGAACGTCTCGCAGAGCGACGAACCCAGAAGACCCGGCAACCCGTTCAAAGCGTCATACCATGAAGGTTTTTCAGCCTCCATCTCGATACCAACGCCCTGAGGGTCCAGTGACGAGATCTTGTTGATCAAAAGACAAAGAAGCTTCGCAAAAAGATTAGTCCGGTAAATCTCCCCGCGCCCATGTTTGGTTCGTACCCATGAAGCTTGGCTTGGGCGCGCGGCCAACAAAGCCTTCTTTTCTATATCTACAGAAACAGCCTTGAACTGCCGCACCGCATTCTGTTTATGAAGAAAATATTTTTCCGACCGCGGCTGTACCACGTGATCGTTATCATAAAAAACATATTCACGATCGCCCAGAAGGAGCTTGCCCATCATCTCGGGATACAGGCCAAGGTAACTTTCGATCAGATCCAGATTGTACGTCCAGTGATCAACCCAAAAACCTTCCCCATGCTCCGCTTTTTCCTCGGGCTCAAGAAAAGGCGCGACCAGCCCAATGGCCTTGGAAAATCCGGATCGCGAAGCCAGTTTTTTCTCTTCAAGATAATAACAGAAAGCGCCGAGTTTAAACGGCGTTTTTAGAAATTCCATGACGACCGAAGCGCCTTTAGCTCCAAAAAAATCCCGCACTGCCTTCGTTGAAGCGGGTGACTTACGAAAATGAAACTCATTTCCTTTAACGATCAGCGGATTGAAACCGTCCAGCTGAATAAGATTGATAAAAGTTCGGATGTTGGCGCTTCCCAGTTTAGGCTCAAACCAGGCATCCTGCCTCCGGTTCTGGTTCACATCACGGTAGTTGCCGTCACCTTGCGCCAAATAACTGGGCTCCACCAGAAAACGATTATAATCCCTCTCAAGATCTCCGTGTTTACGCGAATAAACATAATAAACTAGCGGATTCTCTTGGTCAGTCAGACAGACAGGTATGCCACCGCGAAGGCTATTGTCCAGATAGGTCTGGCCGCAATATAGATCATAGGCCGGTGAAGCGCTGACGGTAAACATCTTTGATTGAATTTTTTCGATTATCTGATGGTTCTCTGAACGTTTATCTTTAGCAAAGCCCTGCCTCTTGGCCCGAGTGACAAAGGAATTGAGGGTATCCGTATCTTTGGCATAGCCAAAAAAAGAACGGATCTTGACAGTACTGCCGGCGGGGATCTTCAAAGAAGCAAAGCTAAACGCACTAGGCGTTTTATTCTCGGTAATCTGCTCTTCCAGCATATCCGCTGAATTTTTACCAAAAAAAGCGTCCGGCTGGTTAAAATCCGTACGTTGGCCGAATATTTTTGCCGGATCCACCACCGGTTCCAAAAGCTCCCCCGAACCATCTCTAGATTCCAGAAGAGAAAAATAAAAATTGCCCTCTCGGATAACTTCAACCTCAGGGCGGTCCGACGCATCCACTCGTAGTCTGAAAAAGGGCGCTTTTTTGGCCATATTCTCAGTGATCATCCACGCCTCGATAGTGCGACTCATATGCTTGATAAAAAACTCATTCATGCCGTAAGGATTGACAAGCGGCAAACCGTCCAAAAGCTCTATATCAAGAGCTTTCTTCGATCCGTTAGTGATTGAAAGCTCCCTCATTAACGCGGCTACAGGCTCATTGGCAACCGCATGATAAATCACCTGCACACGTATTGATGATCTCTCATCTTCATCGGTTACAGAAAACTCATGCGCGCTAACCTCCATCGCCTGCTGTTTGCCGGATGCCCCGGGGGCCAAAGGCCGGAAGGGCTCATAACAAATCATCGGCGCTTGAGGAGAATCGGCTAAACGATATTTAATAAATGTGCGGAAACCTACCGAAGACGCCATCTGATAAGCTTTATTAGCGGGGAAAAATTCGAGCATGGCGCTGTCCTTGTTGCGGATGCCGAAGCTAACCACGCCCTGCCCGCGGTTGACATAAAAAACCCACATCGGAATGCCATAAAGCCCAGCTATTCCAGGCAAAAAGTTGCTGAAAGGCTTCTGATTCTGATAGTCCCTGATCACAAAGCGACCGTCAGATTCAAGCTTATACTGCTCTTTTGTTTTTTGATATATCATTTTTTACCGCTCCTCATTCAGAGTTTATTATTGTACACATAAATACAGGTCTATTTCTAGATAAATCTAATCTATTGAATAGATAATTGTCTATTATGCAAAAATAGCTAAAAACATAGTAATTTAATCAATTATTTGTCATGCTTCTGCATCATATTGATATCATTGGCGTTACAACTTAAAATTTAATATTTCACGTCTTGAAATAGTCTTGCCTGTAGCGTATATTCTTAATTGATAGTTTGTTCTTTGCAAGAATAAAAAAGGCAAACCAGCCGTAAGGTTGGGACACCCGCTTATGTGGGTCTGCGTTGTGAGACGCAGGCAAAGCCATGGGCCCTTATAATGCAATTGAAGGGCAGCCAGGTTGCCGGGATCTAGATTTGATTTGGAGCTCGTTATGAGAATAAAAAGTTATATTTTATCGGGTCTTTTGTTGGTCTGTTTTTTGTCACCCGCTTGGGCGGCTTCTAAGTCAGAGACAATTCGTATTTCCTGCTCAGTTCCTCCGATGGTGCAAATGTCCGCGAACAGCAAAGTACAAACCAATCTGAAGAACAACTTCTTTGCCGTGGAAACCTTCGAACAAAGACCGGCCGGATTTACTAAGGTCATCAGCGTCACTGTTCTTTAAGAGCCTCTAACCCACTTCAAAGCGCAGACAAACATTTATCAAACAGCGCTGATGGCAATATCCTGATTACTACGCGTTGTAGGCTCGGCGGGAATATCCAGTAAAACTATCGGAGGGACGGACCAACCTGGCTCAAGCGTGGATGGATCGACTTTCAATTGATAGCTGCCTTTTTTGACATTATCAAAAAGATACCACCCCTCATTATCAGTCACCACCGCCAAATCACCCAAAAATACTCTAATCCCTTCCTGGGGACGATCAGTCGGGTCAAAAATTTTATTTCGGTTGGCATCCAAAAAAACTCTTCCGGTCACTTGACGCACCGCCTTGAGAGGAAAATTGAGTTGATAGCGAATACCTTCGAATGTTGTGAATTTCTTAATCGGAACATCCACAGGAAGATATCCTTCCGGAAGAGTCGCCAGAGACAGAGAGGCGGTGTGCTCTGCGGCGGCCACATTCGGAAATGAGTAAACACCGATCGCGTTCGACCAGGCTGACTGCCCATCTTCCAACGTGATCTTCACCTTGCGGACACCGGCATCAGAAGTATCATATTTGCCGTCCCCATTCACGTCGCTGAATACGATCCCCGAGATTTCTGAGCGCGGTGTCATGCCGAAATCGATACGAACCGTCTTTTTCTGAACAATATCCGCTTCTCGCATAAGCGAGCCGGTCGGCGTATAGCCATATGGGATGCTGGCATTATCCATCGTCAAAGTGACTTTCTTGCCGCTGACAGCTTTGAATTCATAAAAACCGTCCGCGTTCGTTGCCGTCTTCTGACCGTCAGATACCGTGACCATGACGCCGGTGATACCGGCTTCGCCCGCCTGACGTATTCCATCGCCATTGGCATCCTTGAAAACATAACCGTTAAAAGATCCTTTAGCGGCCCAACGCCAACCAGTGTCATAAATGTAGTTCATTCCGGTAAGAAATTGTGCCTCGACTCTTTGGCTTGGCGCGGTGCTCTTATTCTCGGGGACGTATTGCGTGAAAGAACCGTTCAAGAAAACTTCCAGATCATCGCTGGGTTTATAACGGATACCGCCGGATACCTCCGTGGAGTCCTCACCCGCCATAAAACTGTTGATCGACTCGGTCTCTTCCTCATCACGCACCCTCAGATGCATGTCCAGATATAAAGGCAAGTTAACCAACTGTCGCGAGTAATCCAGTGAATACGAAAAAACACTTGGGTACGTGGTTCTGTCGAGTATTGGCTCATATAAAAGACTGCATTCTTTCTGCATGGATAAATAGATCCCCCAGAATATTTCTGTATAAAAACCGACAGCGATCTGATTCTGTTGATAATCACTGAGCGGGGTAGTCAAAGCGCGGTTGTTCCGGTTCTGGTATCGCGTGAACACGCTGGCCTTATGCCCCAGAACATTTATTCTCTGAGTATACTGCGATGAGTAGACGCGCAGTTTCATCGGACCGATCCGCCCCGTGTCGTCGATGTCCTGATAGGAAAAAACAAGGCTCGAACTTTCCGAGGGAATAAACCGCATAGAAAAGTCTGTGTGGATATTAACCGAGGAAGGATCCTCCGGATTAAAAATAAGCCTATCGCGAAAAATATCAAGAGATCCCTTCATCGACCACCAATCAGTTGGGGAACCGCTTGCGTCCAAGAGGTACCCGATCTCCCCCTGCCTTCCCGGCGTACCTAATAATGAAAAAAAGTTCTTGCTGACATCCCTTACTTCATTCTTCATATTAAAATTTTTGAATGTCGTCAAAAACGCGTGGCGCTGGGCGTAACGACTTGTATCGCGGTCAACCTCAGATTTAAAAACTACATGAGGCCCCAGCTCCGTGGTAAATTCTCCGGCGGTGCCGCTCTTGACTGAATTGCTGTTACGGTCACGGCCGGAACCTTGAAAGTAACCGGCTCTCAACCTCGACTGCTCGTTGAGCTTGAAATTGACCGTTTCCCCTGTCAAATAGGAGTTGAGCGTACGCTCCGAAACAACTCCCGGAGTCAACGTCCCGATCATGCTGGATTCTTCCCTCCCTCGAAATGCGGACCACTGTACCCGCTTGCTGTCATCCCAATGTTCGAGCAAAGCACCGCGAACGCGTGCCTCCGAAAACACCATAAAATTTGGGTCAACGAAGGAATCGCCCGCAACCGCGTTAAAATTGCGATAGTTGCCCACCTTGCCGTCCCTCAGCGCAAGCTGAGCATCGGTCAAGAACACGCGCCCCAGATCATTCTGTGTCTGCGCCCTCCCTGAAAGCTCCCCATAAGGGGTGTCCCCGACAAAAGAACCTCGCTGTGTAAAATCATAGCCTGACCGCTTCATTTGCCGGTACTTATCACCGGCATAAAATGCTCCACGGCTATTATCATAAGAGAACTTAAACGGCCGTGTCTTTTCATAGAGCTCAATCTGTTTCTCCATACGCAGATTGGGGAGCACCTTGGGTTGCTTAACACGTAAAGAAAATGTTTTGCGGCCCGACTCGTCCCACACATGCACGAATGTGCTCCCGACACCACTGCCTGCGATACGCAAAGTTGAGGATTCAACCGTATCCATCACAACAATCCCATCATCGGTAGAAATGAACTTCACGACCGGTGTATCAAGCTTAAGAAAAAGGGACTGGTTTTGTTCGATTTCAACAGTCCCTCCGGCGGAGCAAATATCGCGCAAAGAGCGCGAGATGGAAGACGGCGCTGGCATTCCTGTCGAAGTGCCAGAAGCGACAGCGCTACCTAAAAGTGCCGACGAGAAAGTATCGCTAAGCGCCTGGGCTTTGGTTGTTCCTGATCGGCTTTCTTTTCGCCATTGCTCATTGAATGCATAAAAAGAAGACTCGTCAGCATAAGAACTGGGTAGGAAAATAGAAAAAACAAAAGAATAGACCGCTATTTTTTTAAAAAAAAATTTCCAGCTCACTTAATGGTCAGCGTCTTTTCCTCAACGAGGGTCTTGCCGCTTCCCAGATCATAAGTAATTAGCAGCTGATAATCCTGCGGAGGTAGCTTCCCGATCCACTGAGTTGTTCGGCTGGACTCGCCGCCTGGGAAAGTGTACATCTTCGTGATATCCCCCCGACCCACCACCTTACCGTCGGGATCCATGATCAGAAAATTACCCCCCAGAATAATGTCGATGTTCCCCGTATTTTGAAAAGCAGTAATAATCTCCATAGGCCTGTTGCCCTCTGGAGCAGTAATTTCTGTCGAATTGATCTTCCCTTCACGAATAGTGGAATCTTTTATATGAATGAAAAAAAGCGCCCCGACACGGCCAGCCACCAATACGCTAACACCTCCCTCATTCGTAGATGTCCCTAAAAGCGTCTCAAAAAATAAGACGGAATAAAAAGCACCCTTAACATCCAGTGGAACCGTCACAGTATAACGCGCGGTCATACGGCCGTAAGGCTGGATAATATCTGTGGCAGGGCTAAACGTGATCCATTGACTCCCGGATAGCGGCAGGGTGCCGGGCGGTACGAATTTTTTATCCCCAGTGCCATTGGCAAGATATTCCCAATCTTCCAGATAGGCTTTGATATTTACCGGCTCTTCAGTGGGGTTCTCGCAAACAATCTCTCCTGAATAAGTTTCGCCCGGAGCCAACTCTAGCTCTATCTTCGGTGTACTAATGCGGATAGTCAGCGCCTCAGAAGCGGGCAGAATAGCCAGAGAAAATACAAAGGAAACAAAAAAAACCAAGAAAAACTTTTTCAAGCGGCATACCCCCTGATATCTAAAAAAATTATATCATTTCGAACGCGCTGTCCGCCATGAAATTATAACGTCAGCCGGTAGTCGCCGTAATTGTGACCGTCCCCTTGTAAGCTCCGCTTTGCTGATACAAAGGCACCCCATTCGTAGCTCCGTATGCCGGGTTGTCGGTGATGGTATAAAGAGTTTGAAAAGTTCGCGTTTCTCCGCTGGGGCCGCTAATATACAAAATTTTATTAGTTGTCACCCATGATCCGGGACTGCCCAGGGAAGCTCCTGCCGGAAGAGACTGCCCGGCGTTATCATCGGCCTTATAGTCAGGCTTAAGAACACAGGCACCATCGGGAAAAGCAGATGTTCCGTTAGACATCGGAGTGCCAGTCTGACTGACAGTGTAGGCAACCCCGCGAGAGTTAACCGTAATCAAAGCAACTACTACACCTGTTCCCGTTGTACTGTTTGAGGAAGAAACCAGAGCATTTCCACGGGGAGTCAAAAGACCAAAATCCATCAAACCTATCAACTCGCCGGAAGGATCGTTTTTTCTCATCGCGACCGTCAATGTAAGCGTGCCATCCACACTAGTACTGATGATGACAGGACTCGTCTCAGAACCCACCGCGACCGGAGTGGCCACCATCACAGATCCTAAGATAGACACCATTGTCAGTATGCCGGATCTGAATTTATTCATCGCTTCCCCCTCGTCATTGTATAAAAAAACAACCAGTCTTGTAAACAACAAGACTGGTTGTTTTGGAACTATTACCTATCAGGCTTTAGCGGTAATTGTAATAGTGACAGACCCCACATAGTTACCAGCCGCTTGAGACAGCGGTACGCCGCCGCCGGTAGCTCCCGATCCGGGATCGTCGGTGACAGAAAAATGGGCCTGGATAGTTCTCCCCAGAGCCACTCCATCTTCGCTGGTATACAACGGCTTACTTCCAACCCATGTTCCGTTAGCTCCCTTAGTCGAACCAACAGGTTGAGCCGCTCCGCCATTATCTGCAGCAGAGTACACAGGAACCACGCAAAGAGCGCCATTA
>CAZAPB010000049.1:9859-10402 GCA_964486835.1 uncultured Planctomycetia bacterium | reverse complement strand
TTGGCGAGTTGTACGCCCAACAAGGACAATTTTCGAAAGCACGGGACTGCTTTCGCCGCACGGTTGAAGCCAATCCGAAAAATGCCACCGCCTGGAACGGGCTCGGCGAAATGGAATTATCACAAGGTCGATTGGCCGAAGCCAGGCAGGCCTTCGAAAAATCCATCGAAGTCTCACCGGATTTTTTGCCGGCCAAATATAGTCTCTCCAGTTTATTTTCCCAGCAACTCACGGAATACTCGGCGGCCCTGAAAATCTATCAAGGTCTTTTGGAAGCCGACCCGCGCAATCTAGTGGCGTTGGGAGGCGTGGCTCTTTGTCATTCGAGCATGGGCATGCTGTCTGAAGCGATCGCTGACTATCAAAGGCTTCTTGATGTTCGCGGCGAGAAACGTGATTTTTATGAGAGCCTGGTTTGCCAGGCGATGGGAGAGGCCTGGTACGGACTGGGAAATGTTCCGAAAGCGATTGAGATGCATGAAAAAAGTCTCCGTATCAAAAAAAAAAAAAAAAATGTCCGGACTTTCCTGACAGGTCTTTATC
>CAZAPB010000049.1:5991-9849 GCA_964486835.1 uncultured Planctomycetia bacterium | reverse complement strand
GGCGACTATGACAGTTGCATTCAAGTGGGCAGCGTTCTGGTTGCCGATCATCCTGATTTTATTCCGGGCCGCTGGTACATGGTCAACTGCTACGCTAAAAAAGGAAAATTTGCAGAAGCTAGGAAGGAATGCGAAGCTATTCTGAAGCTGAATCCCGAGCATGTCCAGGCCAAGGAATATCTGGTCAGCCTCGACAAGGCGAATGCGCAGATTTATGAGGCGGCGGGCAGCCGTTTCGAGCTCACCGCCAAAAAGGCGGGATTTAAGACGGCCAAAGGAAAAAACTTCACGCTGTATACTGATGCGGGCGGGGCAAAGGCCGCCTCGTTGAAGGGCGACGTTGCGGTGGACATCGATAACCTCATGCGGCAATTTTCGGTCGATTCTCTGGGGCGTGACCTGACGATCTATATGATTTCAACGTCTGATGCTTATCAGCGTTTCGTCACCGACTCTATTGTTAAGGCGGGCACGCCGTATGGATTCAGCGTTTCTCCCGCCGGCCTGATTGTCGTCAATCTTCAGCTCGGTTATGGCACTTTTATCCATGAGCTGACTCATATCCTGCTGTACCGGAAATTTGGCGAAGTCCCGACGTGGATCTCCGAAGGGGTTTCTTCGCTGTATGAGAGCTTCAATGTACACCCCGACGGAAGGGTCTCCGGCGGCATCAACTGGCGCCTTCCGATTCTTCAGAAAGTAATCGGTACCTCCCGTTACATTTCCCTGAAAACCTTGCTGAGCACGGATGACTGGAGTAAGTGGTGGGCCAAGCCTGGCACCGCCGCTCCGACCGGGGAGGCTCGATATCTGATGTATTATCTTCAGGAAAAAACCCTCCTCGACCGTTTTCTCAACGAGTATGGCTCACGTCGGAAAGACGATCCCTCGAGTATCCGCCTATTGGAAGAACTTTTAGGGATGCCGCTGGAAAAATTCGAGCCCATTTGGCAGGATTGGGTCCAGCAACTGTCTGAGTAAAATGGGCCCCCGAGTTCATCCTAGCCTAGCCGTAGTTTTTTAGTTTTATAAGTGTAAAGACCACTTGACGACTGACCCCATAATGGTTACAATTGTACTCAAAATGGGGTCACGATGAAAGAAGGGCTTTCCTCTACATTATTCGGCAAGACAAGGCGGGCGGTGTTGGCATTGCTTTTGACGCGGCCAGATGAAGAATTTTATCTCCGCCAGATTGTGGCGGAAGCTCAGACAAGTTTGGGAGCGACGCAACGGGAACTGGCGACCCTTGTCGGCGCGGGTATTATTGAACGGAAGGAAAAAGGAAAGAAGATTTTTTATCAAGCCAACAGTAAGTCTCCCGTTTTTAAAGAGCTTCGATCACTTTTAACCAAGACGGCCGGGGCAGGCGAGGTGGTACAAAAAGTATTACTGCCGTATAAGAATCGCATTGAAGTTGCTTTTTTGTACGGATCGGCGGCAGAAGGCGCTTTCCGTGGCAAGGAAAGTGATGTTGACTTGATGGTAATCGGACAGACAGGTTTTTCGGAACTTTCTTCCGCTTTACGACCGGCGGAGGAGTTGTTGGGACGGGAGGTCAACCCGACAGTTTATACGATTGAGGAGTTTAAGAAAAAGCTTCTTGCCGAGCACTCCTTTATTTTTAATGTTTTGAAGAGACCAAAAGTCTATCTTTTTGGAGGCGAACATGAGCTTGCAAAATTGGGAAAAAAATAGTTGGCTTGTAAAACACAAACCAACGGCTGGTGAAATCACCCAGCTTTTAGGGCTTGCGGACAGAGATTTAAAAGATTCCAGGGCAGAAGGCCTCACTGCCGATTGGAAGCTGAATATCGCTTATAATGCGGCGCTTCAAACAGCCACCACTGCTCTTTTGGCTTGTGGTTATCGGGCTTCGCGGGAAATGCATCACTATCGCGTGATTGGGAGTTTAGAATACACAATCGGCACCAATAAGGATCTCATCAACCAACTTGATAAATTCCGCAAAAAGAGAAATATCAGCGACTATGAAATTGCCGGAGCCGTCTCGGAGGGTGAAGCCAAAGAAATGTTTCAACTAGCCAAAGAATTGAGAAAAGATGTTGAGACGTGGCTTGGGAAGGCACATCCCGAACTATTGGGGAAGAAATGATCCGGCGGCCAGAATCTTGTGACCATTTTGCGACCAAATAAGTTCAAACTATCTAGAAATAATCGACTCACTCTGACCCTACCCCTCTAAGAGTACGGTTCTTGGGTGTTTAAAAAGAGCCAAATCGATACCAAGGATTTATCCGATATCCTGCAGATGAGACTCTTGTTGCAGAGGGGAGGGAAAGTGGGCGCCCTGTGTCTTGGCCAGCTTCAAAAATCCTGCTTATTATGTGTTAATTTTCGGGTAATTGCCGTATCATGCCCATAGGGCTAATGGACTATTTTATATTTGGATTTATTTTATTTGTAAAAGGAATTTATGGAAGCTTTGCACCAGGTTTTTATTCAACAATTTATGACCCGCAATCCGATTACGTTGCTGGCTACCGCAACGGTCGCGGATGCTTATGAAATGATGAATCTCCATCATATTCGCCATGTGCCGGTGGTGGACATAGAGGGGCGGCTGAAGGGTATTTTTTCTCAAACGGATCTACTGAGGGCGTATTCCCCGAGGGAGACTGAATCCGGGTGGTATTTCGACAAGGAAGAGCTGGCCATGCTGAGCCTACGTCATTTTATGACGGCGGATCCTGCTTTTTTGAAGGAGAATCAGTCGTTGAGTGAAGCGGCCAAGATGATGATGCGCAATAAATTTTCATGCGTGCCGATTGTCTCATCCACAAACGGAAAACTTGTCGGTGTCATCACCTACGTTGATTTGCTCCGGGAAATCACTAAGTTTTTTTCTTGAGCAATAAAGGTTTGAATCGACGCCTCTCCTTTG
The DNA here is from genome assembly GCA_964486835.1 of uncultured Planctomycetia bacterium. Taxonomy (GTDB): domain Bacteria; phylum Omnitrophota; class Gorgyraeia; order 2-02-FULL-51-18; family 2-02-FULL-51-18; genus CAMDWQ01. Next base: position 6,944 of record CAZAPB010000049.1, on the reverse strand, counting down.
CCGGTCCCAAACACGATAAAAGTTTAAATCTCCGCAGAGCATAGGTTCAAGAGGATATTTATCATCATCAGAAAAGAAGGCAGTCTATGGCTTTAATTAGTTTTCAAGACGCGACGTTGGCGCTCGGCGGGCCGTTGCTTTTCGACGAGATCAGCTTTCAGATAGAGCCGGGCGAGCGTGTCGCCCTTTTGGGCCGCAACGGGGTCGGTAAGACCACACTAATGCGGGTCATCGCGGGCCAGATCAAGCTCGCCGGCGGGAAGGTTGACTATCAAAAAGGCGTCCGCGTCGCGTATCTGCCGCAGGAGGTACCTACCGACATCAAGGGCAATGTCTTTGACGTGGTCCTTTCGGGGCTTGAGGCACGTGTGAAGCTATTGGGCGATTATCACCATCTGAGCCACCGCCTTGAGACCGAGCCGTGCACTGAGCAGATGATGCGCCAATTGGATGTCCTGCAAGCCGAGATGGATCGCACGGACGGATGGCAGACGCAGAGAGAGATCGAGGATGTGATCACGCGGATGAAGCTGGACCCCGAAAGTGATTTTGAGCGCCTTTCCGGTGGTCAGAAAAGGAAAGCACTGTTGGCCAAAGCTCTTGTCTTAAAGCCTGAGATCCTTCTTCTGGATGAGCCGACCAATCACCTGGATATCGGGTCGATAGCCTGGTTGGAGGATTATCTGAGAGGTTTTTCAGGCGCCATTTTTTTTGTCACGCATGACCGTACTTTTATGAGAAGTCTCTCGACCAAGATCATGGAGCTGGACCGCGGCAAGCTCTACAGCTGGAGCTGTGACTATGACACTTTCCTTGAGCGAAAGAAGCTGGCCCTGCATGCCGAGGCCAGCGAACGGGCGCAGTTTGACAAAAAGCTGGCCGAGGAGGAGATCTGGATACGGCAGGGGATCAAGGCGCGGCGTACGCGCAATGAGGGACGCGTGAGAGCGCTG
>CAZAPB010000049.1:0-5981 GCA_964486835.1 uncultured Planctomycetia bacterium | reverse complement strand
GAGCAGCTTCGCAGAGAAAAGAAGGCACAGCGGCAGTTGATGGGCCAGGTAAAGATGAAGGTTCAGGAAGCCGAGCGCTCGGGTCAGGTGGTTTCAAAAGCTCAGGGGCTTGGCCACCGCTTCGGTGACAAACGTATCCTCGAAGATTTTTCGGTGAATATCATGAGGGGAGACAAGATCGGCATTATCGGCCCCAATGGATGCGGAAAGACGACGCTCTTGCGTATACTTTTGGGGCAGCTTGAGCCTCAGAAGGGCACTGTGAAAATGGGCTCCAATCTTGAGATCAGCTATTACGACCAGCTGCGCGAGCAGCTCGACGATGAAAAGACCGTGACGCAGAATGTCTGCGGTGAGACGGACGTAGTGGTCATCGATGGCCGTCCGCGTCACATCATGGGCTATCTTCAGGAGTTTCTTTTTTCTCCCGATAGGGCACGCACGCGCGTGAAGATGCTTTCCGGTGGGGAGCGAAACCGGCTGGTTTTAGCACGGCTTTTTACCAAGACGTCCAATCTGCTGGTTATGGATGAACCAACCAACGATCTGGATGTCGAGACCCTCGAACTTTTGGAGGAGATACTCGTCGGCTACAAAGGCACGCTGATCCTGGTCAGTCATGACAGAACTTTTCTTAATAATGTGGTGACCTCGACGATCGTGATCGAGGGTGACGGTGTTGTTTATGAACATCCTGGTGGTTACGATGATTGGTTACTGCGCCGGCAAGACGAGGCGCTCGCTTCCAAGTCTGTTTCCCCGCCAAACGAGAGAGTTTTAAAAAATGAAGAAGGCATTACCAATAAAGCTTCCGCGGCAAAGAAGCTGACTTTTAAGGAAAAACGCGAGCTCAAAGAACTGCCGGAACTGATCGAGAAACTCGAGAATGAGAAGAAGGAATTATTTGCGCAAATGGGAAATCCCGCGTTTTACAAAAAAGATGCCAACTCTATCGCAGCGGCTCAATCGCGCCTGGCGGCCATTGAGGAAGAGCTGGCCGCAAAGTATCCGCGATGGGAGCATCTTGAAAGTCTAAAGGGCGCTTCCGGTGAGTGATCCTCTGCATGGCGTGACGCTTCAAGCGATGCTCGAGCGGCTGGCGGAACATTACGGATGGGAAGAATTGGGGCAAATTGTGCGCATCCGCTGTTTTATCTCCGATCCGAGTATACGGTCAAGCCTGAATTTTTTGAGAAAGACTCCTTGGGCACGGGCGAAGGTGGAAAAGCTGTATTTAGCGCTTCTACGGGAAAAATAATGACCGCGATCTATGTCGATTCGGACGCATGTCCGGTCAAACCGGAGGTCGTCCGTGTCGCCAAAAGATACGGATTTACGGTGACGTTCGTGTCTAATTCATGGATGCGTCTTCCCGAGGAATGGGGCGCCAAGATGGTTGTCGTCGAAGGGCAGTTTGATGCGGCGGATGACCGGATCGTTGAGTCAATCTTGAAAAATGATATTGTCGTGACGGCGGATATTCCCCTGGCGCACCGCTGTATCAAAGCCGGCGCGCGGGTGATCGGCCCGCAAGGCAATATTTACACCGAGGATAACATTGGCAGTATTTTAGCTACGCGCGATCTTTTGCATGTGCTTCGGGGAGCCGGAGAGATAACGGGCGGGCCCGCGCCGTTTCGCAAGGAGGACCGTTCAAAATTTCTCGAAGGACTGGACCGGGTCATTCAGGAAATAAAAAGGGATGAGTCGCGGTAAAATAAGGACTCAGGTATCGCGCGGGTTGTCCGCTACATCGGCGGTCCGGGAATTCTTTCGTGCCGGCGTTCAATTTGCCCCACCCAGGCAAATTGAACTCGATTGATAAATTCGCGCTCGTCCCGCCTGAACGGCGGGACACCATGGCCGCGCTTTTTATCAACGCGTCACGAAAGAATTCCCGAACCGCCGATGTTATGTCCCTCGTGCAGTAATCGATGATATGCTTATCAGGATAATAGACTCCCTAAGCGTCGGTTGCGGCTGTTCTCCGCAGGGAGCCTGCCTGCCGGCAGGCAGGCGTCCAAAGGTGGCCTACTAATTCTTTGATAGTCCGCACTCTGCTGCTCAGGGTCCAAGCGACTCAAGGAGAATACCCGCAAGCGACGCAGCACATAAAGAGCGGAGAGCTCTTATGCCGAATCACAGTGCAGGGGACTAGACTATTACGTTAAGACACGTATGTGATATTATAATTCTCAGTCAACGATCCTAACCGGAGCATATTAAACTGATGGATGTACTTATTCTTTCGCGGTTGCAGTTCGCGTTCACGATCATGTTCCATTATATTTATCCGCCGCTCAGTATCGGCCTGGGGCTTATCCTAGTTCTCATGGAGGGTCTATACCTAAAGACCGGCAATAAACTGTATCACCAGATGACCAAGTTTTGGGTCAAGGTGTTCGCGCTGACATTCGCAATTGGTGTGGCGACCGGTATTGTCATGGAGTTTGAATTCGGGACCAACTGGGCCACTTATTCCCGTTATGTCGGCGATGTGTTTGGAAGCGCTCTGGCCGCTGAGGGGATATTCGCGTTCTTTTTGGAGTCCGGATTTCTGGCGATCCTGCTTTTTGGCTGGGACAAGGTCAGCCCAAGCGTCCATTTTTTCTCCACCGTCTGCGTTTGCCTCGGCGCGCATTTTAGCGCTATCTGGATCACCGTGGCCAATTCCTGGATGCAGACGCCTGCGGGCTATCACATTGTCGGCCAAGGAGCCACTGCCCGCGCGGAGATCGTCGATTTTTGGGCGATGGTGTTCAACCCCTCTTCCGTGGACCGGATCGTGCATGTGTATTTGGGCGCTTGGCAGGCAGGAGCATGGCTTGTGCTAAGTGTCAGCGCCTATTATCTTCTTAAGAGGCGCCACGTTGAATTTGCGAAAGCATCGATGAAAATAGCTCTGGCGCTGGCCATCATTACGTCGATGGGGCAGTTGGTTAGCGGTCATCACAGCGCGATAGGCGTCGCGAAGAATCAGCCGGAAAAATTAGCCGCGATGGAAGGGCACTACGCGGTTTTGGCTCCTGCCGATCTCAACTTATTCGGTTGGGTCAACGAAAAGAAAGAGCGCGTTGATTATGCCCTCACTCTTCCAGGCATGACGAGTTTTCTGATTCACTTTGATCCCAAAGCGCCCGTGCCGGGACTCAACAATTACCCGGCGGCGGACCGCCCGCCGGTGCAGATTACGTTCCAGACTTATCATATTATGATAGCGGTTGGGATGTTGCTTATCGGGCTCAGTTTGGCGGGTGTATTTTTTTGGTGGCGCGGGACTCTTTTTGAACAGCGGTGGCTCCTTCGTTGTTATGTTGTGGCTGTTTTGTGTCCACAAATTGCCAATCAAGCCGGATGGGTCGCGGCCGAGGTAGGCCGTCAGCCGTGGATCGTTTACAAGATGCTGAGGACCTCCGATGCGCTCTCAAAAGTGGTGACCGCGAGCATGGTGCTGGGATCGCTCATCATGTTCACGCTGATCTACCTCTTACTTTTTGTGCTCTTCATTTTTCTTTTGGACCGCAAGATCAAACAGGGTCCTCATTTGGCAGAAGAAGGGCTTTATGAGAGGCATGATATTTAAACTATGGATATTCTGACGGATCTGAGAGTCGTTTGGTTTTTATTGGTTGGTGTCCTTTTTACCGGATATGCAATTCTTGACGGTTTTGACTTGGGGGTGGGGGCGCTTCATCTTTTCACCAAAACCGATATTGAGCGCCGGACGATGCTCAATTCCATCGGTCCGGTCTGGGACGGCAACGAGGTATGGCTTGTCACTGCCGGAGGCGCTTTGTTCGCGGCATTCCCGGATGTATATGCGACGGTGTTCTCGGGTTTTTATACTGCGTTCATGATGTTCTTGGCTACACTCATATTCCGCGCGGTCGCGATAGAGTTTCGCAGCAAAGAGCCCTGGGTATGGTGGCGGCGTCTGTGGGATATCAGTTTCAGCGTGTCGAGTATTCTGGCGAGTTTTTTGATCGGTGTTTCTCTGGGAAATATCGGTTGGGGCGTTCCTGTCGGCGCAGACAAGGAATTCGCGGGGACTTTTTTAGGACTTCTTCATCCTTACGCGCTCTTGGTCGGATTGATGACGGTTGCGCTCTTTATGATGCATGGGGCGATCTATGTGGTGATGAAGACAGAGGGTGAACTTCACGATAAGGTCAGAAGCTGGATCAAGCCCTGCATTATCTTTTTTATTATTTGTTACGCCCTGACAACGATCGCGACGCTCTTGTTGGTTCCGCACATGACAGAAAATATAAAATCAAATCCGCTTTTTTTTCTCTTGGCCGTCGGGAGTGTGTTGGCGATAGCCAATATTCCCAGGGAGATTCATCGCAAAAACGATTTTAGGGCATTCTTGTCTTCTTGTATGTCGATCGTGTTCTTGATGGGGTTATTTGGGTTTGGAATGTTCCCCAGTCTTGTGTATTCAAATCCAAATCCACAGAACAGCCTGACTGCTTATAATGCGGCTTCTTCATTAAAGACTCTCAAGGTGATGTTGATCATCGCCTGCCTGGGGATGCCGGGCGTTTTGGCTTATACCGTGAGCATTTATTGGATTTTTAGGGGAAAAGTAAAGCTTTCTGATAGTAGTTATTGATATTTTCTGTGAGAGCCGTTGCGGGAATAATTTTTTAAAAGAGGCAAACTATCACCCGCTCGATACAATAAAATCCTTGTATAATTCCTGTAAAAATCTGTTGCTTCCGGTGTGCCCATGAGTATAGAATTACCACCCCTGCGTTTTGCGGACCGATCATCGCTTTGAAGCAGTCCAGGGCAGACGAAAGGCCAGAAAATGCCAAAGCAATATCGAATTTTTATGGTTATTTGTGATGAATCATGTTGTCGCCAAAGATGTTTTTTCATCAGATTTTCGAGGGAAAAAAGACTTTTTTAAAAAAAACCTTGAATAGTAGGCCAGGTTGGCCATACACTATGGATAGGATATAGATATATTTAATAAGCAACCTGTTGTGGTTTAGGAGTATCGGTGGGAAATTCAATCAGCTGTAAATCAGTACCCGGCGGGTCAGTCTTTGGCTTGGCGCACTTTCTTATAAAGTCCCCATTTTCCCGGAAATAAAGGAGAATTAAAAATAATGGATAATACGTTCGATTTGAATCTGTGCCGCTCCAAAGTAGTAAAGATCATTCGTAAGAGGAATGGCACTCTGGCTCCTTTTGACGGGAAAAAAATCTACGCGGCCATCTTAAAAGCAGGAACCGCCACTAACGAATTTTCTGAGGAAGATGCTTCTCTTTTAACCCGGCAGGTGGTACGCGTGATGGACCACCGGTTCACCAAAGAGATGCTCGATATCGAAGAAATTCAGGATATCGTTGAGCAGTCGATGATCACTTCCAACTATTTAAAGACCGCGCGCGCTTATATCGTCTATCGTGAAAAACACAAGACGATGCGCAGTGACCAACGCACCGTCGTGGATGTTATTTCCTCGATCAATGAATATCTCGAGAAAATGGATTGGCGGGTCAACGCTAACGCCAACCAGGGTTATTCGCTGGGCGGAATGATCCTGAATATCTCGGGCAAGGTCGTGGCTAATTATTGGTTATCGCATGTCTATCCTGAAGAGGTAGGCCAGGCGCACCGCGCGGGCGATATTCATATTCATGACCTGGATATGTTCGCCGGTTATTGTGCCGGCTGGTCGCTTAAGATGCTATTGAGAGAAGGATTGAACGGCGTGCCCGGTAAGGTAGAAGCCGGCCCGCCCAAGCATTTGTCATCAGCGATAGGGCAAATGGTTAATTTTCTGGGTACGCTTCAAAATGAATGGGCTGGCGCGCAAGCGTTCTCCTCTTTCGACACGTATCTGGCGGCGTATGTGCGTAAGGACAATCTGGGCTTTACCGAGGTAAAGCAGCATATACAGGAATTTATCTACAATCTTAACGTTCCCTCGCGCTGGGGCACACAGACACCGTTCACCAATGTTACA
>CAZAPB010000048.1:1755-10407 GCA_964486835.1 uncultured Planctomycetia bacterium | reverse complement strand
TGCGTGGTTGATCACCGCGCCGATGATAGGCCTGTCCATTAGATCAAATTTGGTTTTGACAGACTGCAACACCTGGCGCCTTATCATTCCGCCGCTGGTAATAAGCACCACACCCTGAATATGTTTAGCAATGATAAGCCCATCAGGAATGTAAAGAATCGGAGGCGCATCCACCAAAACATAATCATTTTCTTCGGTCAGAGTATCCAAGAGTTCTTTGAGTCTCGTTGTAGAAGAAAGAAGTTGGGCCGGGTTCGTCTTATACTTCCCGCCTGTTATGACTTTCAGTCCGCTGTCCGGCACCGATTTAAGCACCGATTTTAAATCCGCCTCTCCGGCCAGATATTCCGCCAGCCCAACCTCGTTATTCACCCCCAAATGAATATTAAGATAAGGCCTTCTCATATCCGCGTCGACCACCACGATCTTTTTGTTCATCGAGGCCAGAGAAAGCGCAAAAAGAGCAATAACGGTACTCTTGCCTTCGTTGGGTGTTGTGCTAGTCATCATCAATAATTTTGATTTTTGATACGGCACTGAGAAAAAAAGGTGTGTTCTCATAAACGCCACTGAGTCAGCGAGGAGCGGGTTTTCCCGATTGTTCTTTAAAAGGTTCTGAAGACTCTGCACTTTATTATCACGCACAACCAATTTATGCTTTTTATCACGTTGTGACGAAAGACCGTTGATCACAGGAATATACCCCATAAAAGGGACGTTGACCGCGTCCCGCATCTCTTCCTCGTGCCAAATCCGAGGGTTTACCTTTTCAACATAAAGAACAATAAACACCCCGATCATAAGGCCAAGCATAGTAGCGCCGAAGATACCCTTGAGCCGCTTAGGACTTGAGTGATGCTCTGGAACCGGTGCGGGAGAAAGAACTTTTATGTTTGTCAGATGAAATTCGCCCATGAGCCCAGCCTTGAAATTACTAATCATCGCCTCTTTATGCTCTTTGAGTTGCTGTGTAATAAAAGCGAGTTTTTCAAACTGTTCCTTTAGCGCAGGGTGGTCACGCTTATAGCGGATAGACAACTCACTAATGCGCGTCTCCGTTTCCATTTTGTCACGCTTAAGCTGCTGATAAGTTTCATCTTGAGTTTCAGACGGCAAAGAAAATTCTGAAGCTTTCTTGCTATCAGATGAATCAGGCTGAGCCGGGTCTGTCGGATCACTCTCTTTGATAAGGATCGTGTCGACAGAAGCATTTTCCAAATTTCGCGGCAGCCACTTAAGCATTTGTTTGGCGACAAAAAGATCATCCTGCGCTTTCTCTTGTATGTATATATCAACGACCTTGTTAGCTGCCTGCGCCGTTAATTCCCTATTATGCGATTGGACAACCACCGAAATGATCTTAGTCCCCCTGATCCGGCGAGCGGAAAGCTTGAAAGGTGTATTGGTTTTTAGAGCTTCACCCAGAAGCTGACTCACTTTTCTACCGGTAATAACCGCAACCTGTGTTCCATAATATTCGTCCTCACCCCTAAAGTTCTGCGTCACATCAACCGGAGTTATTTTTTCAAGATTCCCAATCTGCTCAACAAGAATTTGCACCTCCGATTCATAAACATTGGGAATCAGTGAATAATAAATCATCGAGCAAAAAAATAAAATCGCCGTCGCACAAAGGACGACATTTCTCTCATTGAAGATAACCTGAAGATAATCCGATAAATCCGCCATTCTCTCTTTCTCAAGAAAAGGGCTGGGAAAAAATTGCTCGACCATCAACCCTCCTGCTTAAAAAACCGATTCAGGAACATACACAATATCCCCTTTCTGGAGCTCTCTGTTATCCGCTTTGCCCGAAATAATAGCGCCCACATTAACCACGAAAATCTGTTTTTTCTCTTTGCTTTCTCCTCGCACAATACGGACACGAGAAGTATCGGCTAGCGGTGTAAAACCTCCGGCTTCAGAAATAAGCTGGACTAAATCCAGCCCCGGCACCAACTCGTAATTTCTCGGCCGGCTGACTTGTCCCAGGATCGTTACCGCCTGGCTTAAATTAACAATATCAGTCGCATCGGTCCGTGCCCCCGCCACATAAACAATATCGCCGATTTGAAGCAAAATATCCCGCTCGATCCCATCCATGATTTTTTTGACATCAATGATCTGCGTATCCTGTCCGCCATTCTTCAACTTGCGCGTCACAGTCACCTTCCCGGCATCAGCGCCGCGCGCCAACCCTCCCGCTTGAGAAAGAAGCCTTACCATTGTCATCCCTTCGGTCAAACGATAATTTCCAGGCTTGTTCACCTGACCGATCACGGCCACGGAGTTAAGATAATCATCTTTCTCCTCCACGGTTGAGGCGATCTTCGGCACAAAAATTGTATCCCCGGGTCTTAATAGTAAATCAGGATCCTCGCTATTGATCATAGCTTCCACATTGACTGGAATAGAAATGCTTCCGGTACGGCCTATACGCACCACCTTACATGAGCTAATAGCGGCTGTAGCGTCAAACCCCCCGGCCATAGAAATCATCTGAAGAAATTTGGCATTAGCAGGAAGTGAATAATTCCCGGGTCGATTAACTCGCCCCAAGACCATAACAGAATTACTCATGCTCTCTTCAAAAAAAACCTCTACTTGCGGATCGTTAATGAAATCCTTGCCGAGAACTTGCTGCAGATTCTCTCGAAATTGGTTTAAACTTTTTCCCTCCGCTTTTATTTTTTCAATCAAAGGAAACCGAACCTCACCGGAGCTGTTAACAGTATAAATATCACTCAGATCCTTTTCTCCCATGACCGTAATTTTTATCTTGTCTCCAATGTGAATAATATTTAAATTCGCCGGAGGCCCATCCTGAGCGATTTCGGCCGCAACGTCATTGCCAACAACTACTTCCGCGGGAAAAGACGGCCTTGCTTGATCCTCCATACGGGCAAACGATGTATTTACGGCGGGATTCGGAAGACCCGACAACTCTTTATCTTCAGAATCAACAACCGCCTGCTCATTTGATGCCCAAGCATTCCGTCCGCAAGCAATAAACCCTGCCAGAAGGAGAGATGTGGCAAGAATGCATGCTATTTTTCTCATAATACTAAAAAACCTTCCTGACTGATCCAGCTAGTCTCTGGTCAATATATTCATTATTTTTAAAACTCGAGAATTTATTAGAATATTCATGGTGAATTTGGCCGCCAGACCCAATCCGCGCCCATCGTATAAACATGATCCTCAATCGGACGCGTATGCAACGTCGCGGGATTTTCAGGGTCGGCGAACGTATAATCGCGATCACGATTAGAATCCACTATGTTAAAAAAACCGTCCAGTTGCGTATGCGGTGTAAAACCCCAATGAACACTGGCCAGATAGCTCGTTGAGGTAGCATCAAAAGAATTAGTCTCGCTAGTGGCATCAGCAAAATCAAACGCCTGGCTCTTGGACTGCGTAGCCGAAACCGCCATTGATAGCTTAGGTGAAAAGCGGTGTAAAAGCGTCATGCCATATCTGGGCCCTTCAGAAACAGGAATAGAACCCGTATTGTATTCTCTCCTGTCATAACCCACCCCCAAACGCAGATCTGTCTTAGAGGTTAAGCGCCTCTGAAAACCGGTGGCAAGACTGTAATTTTTTGAAGAAAAACCACCGCTTTCAAAATAATCGTCCGCCGATACACCTCCACCAAAATCAATGGTGGTTTTTGGATCCAATTTGTAAGACACCTTCGGCAAGAAGCCATAATGCTGATAATTGTAAGCCCCATTGGCAACGTCGCCGCTGTTGGAATCCTTAGGAAAGTACCAGATGCCATAACTGTATGTGCTTGATATATCTATCTTAGGCGACCAATGGTAGATTAACTCCACTGACGCATCATCCGTAGTAGCGATCGCCCGTTTTCCGCCTGGGCTGGAAAGCTCTGTGCGTTCACCGGCTTCACGGGCGGACAAAGGCTGAAATTTATTGTTGATCCTGATTTCAAGTTTCTCACCTCTAAATCCCATGTTAATCAAATGGGTTTGATTCCATCGGCTGTTCTTTTGATGCTCAACATAATCAACATAACTAAAATTGAAAAAAGCTTTAAAAAAAACCTTAGTAATACCGGGCCTTCCCAGTGAAAAACCAAGATTGGGACTATAAATAAAAATAGAATCATCCACCGGATCGCTCTGAGACAAAGTAAGATTAGAGTCATAGAGCGAGGCTATGCGGAAATTTTTGTAAACACGCATCTTTTCGGGATCAACGTCGCCCGATGTAGAGACGGGCTCGGCTGTCAAAGCTTCTAGCTCTTCCCGTTGAGAAATCCTTTCTTCAAAAGCATGAACCTCCTGTGCCTGCGAATAACCATAGGTAAATGATCGATCGGCGCCTGCGATTGGCTCCCGCCCAAAATCCTCTGCCCAACACGGCCCCGCCAATAAAAATATAAATAACCCTAAACTCAATAGCGCATTTTTAAACAATAATTTCACCATTAAGATTATTTAAATTTTAATAATTATTAACTTTGTTCTATTATCATCTCCAAAAAATGACATGTCAAGTGTTAAGTCTATATAATGACATATATTGCAAGCAAATAGAAACCAACAGAGGCTTGTGCGTTAAATAGTCACCGATTAGTCATTACCCCCAAGCCAGGACAATACTGACGAATTGCGCAACGCGAGCAATGAGGGGAGACTGGCATACACATATTCTGGCCGTAGCAGACCAACAACTCATTGTATTCTATCCAAAAACGCCTTGGTAATATTTGCCGAAGCACTACCTCGGTTTCATCAGGACTCTTGGTCCTGACCAATCCCCAGCGGTTTGAAATCCGATGCACATGCATATCAACACATATGCCTAACTTATTGTAACCCACTGTCATTACTAGATTTGCAGTTTTCCTTCCTACTCCTTTCAGGGAAAGAAGAGCCTCCATCTCCGATGGCACTATGCCATTGAATTTATCAATAAGAGTATGGCAGATTTCCAAAATATTTTTAGCTTTGGTCCGGTAAAATCCTACCGGGTAGATGGTTTTTTCGATATGGCCGGCCGAAAGCTTTAGCATTGCCTGGGGAGTTTGCGCGATGTCAAATAATCTACGGCTTGCCATCTCAGTTGTCTGATCCTTGGTGCGCAAACTCAACACGGTGGAGATAAGCACCTTAAATACCGCGTTATCCCCTTTTGCGAACGTCCCGACAATAGGCGGCTTCCATTGTTTGCATTCCTTGCGAAGAGTTTTCAACATCGTCGGAAGGTTTTTCAAAACAGCAGGAGCTCTATTATTTTTTTTCATCCACTCAATTATAGCATGCTATATTAAGCCTATGCTCAAAGCACTTGCTGAGGTTGGCTCAGCCCTCCTATTTCCTAAGATTTGCGAAACTTGCAATCGCACACTGCCCTCTTATGATCATTCGGGGGTTTGCGGTGAGTGCGCGGCCAAGCTTATCAAGATCGCGCCGCCCTTCTGTCCCGGGTGCGCCAGAACAACAACAACCGCGAACCGACTCTGCGGACAATGCGGCCCAGGACCTTATCACTTCGACCGCGCGTATGCAGCGCTTTATTATGAAGGCAAAACACGCGAGCTTTTGCAGGCACTTAAATTCAGCGAGAGAAAAACACTGGCCGGTTTTTTTGTCGACATTCTATTTGACCTTATTTCAAAACATCCGGGGATAAACACTTTTGACGCGCTAGCCGCCGTGCCGATGGAAACACGCAAAGAGAATGATCGCGGATTCAACCAAGCGCGCCTTCTTTGCAGCTCGTTGGCTCGCAAACTGGCCAAACCGGATCTTTCCGCGAAATTTGCCAGCAAAAAAACGCCATATCATCAATCACTGCTCAATCGTCCGGAACGCGCCAAGAATGTCGCCGGCCGGTTTACCGTCACAAGCCCGGCTATTTTTATGGGCAAATCAATTCTTTTGGTCGATGATATTCTCACCACGGGATTCACAGCCTCGGAGTGCGCCAAGACCCTCAAATCAGCGGGAGCCGCCTCCGTTATCGTTGCCGTCGTGGCGCGGGGGTACTAAAAATGAAAATACTTCGCGATCATTTTATCCTGGAGTTCTTTTCACCGTTCTTTCTGGCGCTGGGCTCTTTCATTTTTCTTTTTCTTTTGGGAAGAGGACTGGTACAAATGGCAGATTTCATCTTCAACAAATCGGTGGATCCCCTGTTGATCTTAAAACTATTATGGTACTCCTTGCCGTTTATTCTGACATTCCTGGTGCCCATGTCTGTCCTGGTGGCGACGCTAATGATGTTCGGAAAACTCTCATATGACAATGAGATCATGGCAATGCGCGCCAGCGGCATTAACCTGGTAAAAGCCGCCAAACCTCTTTGTTTTATAGTGATTATCCTGTCGCTTGGAACTTTTATCCTTTCAGACCAGGTCGCTTCATCAACACACTACCGTTACCGGAAGCTATTGACACGAATCGGCCTTGAGAACCCCGCGTCTGCCTTAGAAGAGGGCACTTTCATTAAGAAATTTAAAAATTTTATCATTTTCATTTATGAGATAGACAAGAACAAGTTGAAGGGCATCCGCATCTACCAGCCACAGGAGGGAAAACCTACCCGCACGATCACCGCGCAAAAAGGCGAGCTTATTTCAATCCCCGAAAAGGGCATCATTAAGATACGTCTGATTCAGGGCACCAGCGACGAGCCCGATCCTAAAGACCCTACTAAATTTTACACTTTAAATTTCAAGACCTATGATTTTCCGCTGAACATTTCCGATCTCGGAGAATCCAGGGAGTTGGGGAAAAAACCAAAAGACATGTCAGTCAAGGAACTGCAGACTGAGATCAGGAATCTAGGCCAGGAAGGAATCAAAGCTACCTACCCGCTATCGGCCGAGATCCATCATAAAATCGCGTTATCGCTTTCAAGCGCGGCATTCCTCTTGATAGGAATTCCGCTGGGTATCACTTCGCGCCGAAGCGCTAAATCGGTAAGTTTCGGAATAAGCCTTGCCCTGATGACGCTGTACTGGACCTTGCTGATAATCGGCCAGATTATCGCCAAAAAAGGAATAGTCCCTGCCTACCTCGGGCTTCAATTTTCTAATCTACTGATTGGCGGAACAGGGATATTGCTCATCAGAAAAATGCAAAAAATCTGATGCGCATCCTCGACCGTTATTTGATGAAAAGTTTTCTGGCGGCGCTCTGCTACTGCCTGGCCGTTTTTTTCATCCTCTTCGTTATCATTGATGCCTTCAACAACGTGGATGATTTTATGAAACACAATGTCTCCTGGCCGGTCATCCTCTCCTACTACGGTTATTTTATCCCCACGATCCTGGTACAGGTAGTGCCTATCGCGTGTTTAGTCGCAGTGCTTTTTGCGATAGGCAACTTGAGCCGGCACAACGAGATCATTGCGCTCAAGGCCAGTGGAATCAGCGCGTTCAGGATACTGGTTCCCTATTTTTTTATCGGAGCACTGATCAGTTTCGGGGTGCTGATGGTGAGCGAGACAATCGTGCCCAAATCCTTGCTGAATTCAGCGGCAATCATGGAAGGCTTGATCAAAAAAGGTAAATCAGATTTTGAAAAGCGTTCGCTTAATAAAGTGACTATTTACGGCCGTGATGACCGGATGATATATGCCCGTGAATTTGAGCTTTCAACGAATACACTGCATGACGTGGTCATCTTTGAGAATAACATGCGCGAATCTTTTCAAACCCAGGTTAAAGCAAAAAAAGCGCATTACAAAAATGGACGGTGGACATTCTATGATGTTATCCAGTGCCGCATCAACCGGCGCGGTGAAGTCGTCGGAAATCCTGTTTTCACGGCGACAATGGATTTTCCCCTGAATCAGATCCCTTCGGATTTCTTACGCCAGAGCTCTGAGCTGTCTTTTATGAATTCACATGATCTTAAGGAGCATATTCAACATTTGCAGGGTGCGAGCAAAAAATTGGTAAAAAGGCTGTCGGTGGACCTTCATTACAAGATTGCGTTCCCCTTTGTTAGTTTCATCGTGATGCTGATTGGCGCGCCGTTAGCCATGAAAACAGGCCGCACAGGGACAGCGATGGGGGTAGGAACAAGCTTTGCTCTTATATTTCTTTACTACGGAATCGCTTCAACCTGTTTGGCTCTGGGGAAAGGCGACTATCTGCCGCCGGTCTTTGCCGCTTGGTTCGGCAACCTGTTCTTCGCCGCGATAGGGCTCTATCTGATCAAGAATACTTCCTAACAGCCTGCTAAGGACTTTAGGTTCCGGCTTCCCAAGCGGCTAGGTATTTTTCCTGTTCCTTGGAGAGGATGTCGATTTCAACTTTCATTGATTCAAGTTTGATGCGGGCTATTTCCTTGTCTATCTCCAAAGGCACACGGTAAACTTTATTCTCAAGGGATCTGTGATGTTTGATCACCCACTCGCTTCCCAGCGCTTGATTGGCGAAACTCATATCCATGACCATTGCCGGGTGCCCTTCGGCCGCGCCGAGATTGACCAGCCGCCCCTCGGCCAGCAAATATAGCCTCTTACCGCCTGGCAGGGTAAATTCATCCACAGAATCGCGCATTTTGCGGGTCTTCTTAGCAATCTTTTTAAGCGAAGCAACATCAATCTCGACGTCAAAATGCCCTGAGTTAGAAATAATCGCGCGATCCTTCATCGCCATAAAATGTTCGCGGC
>CAZAPB010000048.1:0-1745 GCA_964486835.1 uncultured Planctomycetia bacterium | reverse complement strand
GTCACAAATATATCCGCCTGTCTGACCGCTTGCTCCATCGGCATGACCCGGTAGCCGTCCATAACCGCTTCAAGAGCGGGCAGAGGATCAATCTCGGTGACGATCACATTCGCCCCGAGTCCTTTGGCGCGCATCGCCACACCACGACCGCACCAGCCATAACCGCAAACAACTACCGTCGCTCCGGCCACAAGAACATTGGTCGCTCGGATGATGCCGTCCAACGTTGATTGTCCGGTTCCGTAACGGTTATCAAAAAAATGTTTGGTATCAGCATCGTTGACGGCCACGATCGGGTAAAGCAGTTTTTTCTGCGCCTCAAGGCTTCGCAAACGGATCACGCCCGTCGTCGTTTCCTCTGTTCCGCCGATAATATTCTTCATGTATTTGGCAGGCTCTTTATGGATCGCCGAGACTACATCCGCGCCGTCATCCATGGTGAGGTGCGGAGCGTGCGCCAACGCCGCATAAATATGCGAGTAATAGCTTTTATTATCCTCGCCCTTGATCGCGAGCACTTTGATGTCATAATCCTTAACAAGCGACGCCGCCACATCATCCTGAGTGCTCAGTGGATTGGAAGCCACAAGCACCACATCCGCCCCGCCTGCTTTCAAAACCAGCGCCAGGTTGGCCGTCTCGCAAGTCACATGCAAACATGCTGAAATACGCAGACCTTTAAACGGTTTTTCTTTCTGAAAGCGCTTTTGGATGAGCGCAAGTACCGGCATATTATTGCCGGCCCATTCAATACGTGATTTACCCTTGGGGGCAAGCTTGATATCCGCAATATCCTGTTTAATAGCGCTCATCTTGGCTTATAACCCTCTCTTCAGACTAGCTGTCTTATCGGTTTTTTCCCAGGTGAAATCCGCCCCCTCGCGGCCAAAATGACCGTATGCGGCAGTCTGGCGGTAAATAGGTCTGCGGAGTTTAAGCTCTCGTATAATTCCCAGCGGCGAGAGTTCAAAATTCTTGCGCACCAGCTTTGAAATAGCGGCATCACTGATCTTGCCGGTGCCGGAAGTGTTGATCATCACCGAAACAGGTTCAGCAACGCCAATGGCGTAGGCCAATTGGATCTCACAACGGCTAGCCAGTCCCGCCGCGACAATGTTCTTGGCGATATACCTTGCCATATAGCAAGCGGACCGGTCAACCTTCGTCGGATCCTTGCCTGAGAAAGCACCGCCTCCATGCAAGCCAAATCCGCCATAGGTATCGGCAATGATCTTGCGCCCGGTCAATCCGGTATCAGCCTGCGGTCCGCCGACCTCAAAACGGCCGGTAGGGTTAATATAAATCTTTGTATTTTTATCAAGATAGCGTGAAGGAATCACCCGATCGATCACAAGTTTTTTCATATCCCTTTTGATATCGTCCATCTTGACCTTGGCCAGATGATGCACACTGATCACGATCGCGTCGCAGCGCTTTGGTTTTCCATCTTCATATTCAATCGTCACCTGTGACTTGCCGTCGGGACGCAAATACGGGATGACTTTCTTTTTGCGCAGTTCAGATACCCGCTGAGTCAGCCGATGCGCCAGAGATATTGGCAGAGGCATGAGCTCAGGCGTCTCGTTAATAGCCAGACCAAACATCATCCCCTGGTCTCCCGCGCCCCCGTGGTTGACACCCATCGCAATATCCGGCGACTGCCCCTGGATCGCGGTGATGACCGCACAGGTATTAAAATCAAAACCATGCGCGGGATTGTCATAGCCGATCTCCCGGATCGTGGA
>CAZAPB010000047.1:0-10510 GCA_964486835.1 uncultured Planctomycetia bacterium | reverse complement strand
ATGAGCCGAAGTGAGGAAATATGGACAAAGAAATATCCACAACTAAAATAGCGATTTTCCGGAAACGGGAGATCCGGAAGACCATTTATAACAATGAATGGTGGTTTGTAGTTGTCGATGCGGTTGCGGCATTAACAGATTCTATCCAGCCAGATGGATATATTAAAGATATGCGCAGGCGCGATCCTGAACTTTCCAAAGGGTGGGGGCAAATTGCCACCCCCCTTTCAGTGAAGACGCCAGGCGGTATCCAAAAGCTCAATTGTGCCAATACAGAGGGAATTTTTCGTATTATTCAGTCAATTCCGTCACCAAAAGCCGAGCCGTTCAAGCGCTGGTTGGCTAGAGTTGGTTATGAGCGTATCCAAGAGATAGAGAACCCCGAGCTTGCCACTAAAAGAACAAGGGCTTTGTATAAGGCAAAAGGGTACAGCGATGAATGGATTGAGAAGCGGATGCGCGGGATCGCTATCCGTGAGGAGTTAACCGGCCAGTGGCAGAAACGTGGTATTAAAGAGCAAAAGGAATATGAAATATTGACCGCGGAAATTTCAAAAGCGACATTTGAGATGACCCCTTCAGCATACAAGAAGCATAAAGGCCTTAAGCGTGAGAATCTTAGGGATCACATGACTGATCTAGAGCTGATCTTTTCAATGCTTGGTGAGGCCTCCACAAAAGAAATTGCCGTCAATAAGGACGCGCAGGGGTTCGTTGAAAATAGACAAGCCGCTTTTGAGGGTGGCGCTGTGGCGGGTAACGCGAGAAAAGAGCTTGAGCGTAAAAGCGGCAAGAATGTGATCAGCAAAGAGAATTATGTGCGGTTACCGCAAAATAAGAAATTGTTAAAGCAATAATATCCATGGTTGTCTGGAACGGTAATAACCCAGGCTACTTTTTTTACAAAGGATGATAAGAAGGCCTGCTTCTTGAAGTTGCGTGGTTCGCTTGGAGTCAAACACAAACTGCCATTTTTTTAGACGAACCGTCCGACAACAACTTAAAGCAATTCGGCTTGAGTTGTCGTGGATGCGAACCTTAGAAGGTCGAGAAAGGAGTTCTTATGCATTTAGGCATTTTAATTCTCCCGTATTTGCTTTTTATTTTGTTATTTACCATTATAAAAAATGTTCTTTCCCGAAGGCATGCGGTACGGGATGACATCTTAGAAGAGAATCTTAAGACGGCGGATCAGTATGAAATCGCTTTTTTAAAGGGGGGCAAGAATCTAAGTGTTGATTTAGCATTTTTCCATTTGCTCAACAGCGGTTATTTGGATAAGTCAAAAAGCGATGAACCTTCAAGTCCTACATATCATTTTCAGTTTATCGCAGGGAAAGATAGCTCATCACTCCATGATTTAGAGAAGGAAATAATTGCAAAAATTAATACTCCTACCGCTTTGCATTCGTTATATTCAAACGAGTATGCATCTTTAAAAAAATACCAACAAAAACTATCAAATCTCCATCTCTTGCAGGTTGCACGAAAGACGATAGGCTTTTTATGGAAGGCATATACCTATATCGCTTGGGCGATTTCAATCGCTTACCTCGTTTTTGGCAAACCGGCCGGGTTCTTTTTAAAAGCGGGTTTTGTTATTACAATTAACCTGATCTCCATCAGCATTATTTGGTCGAAAATTTTATGCAAAGAAAATTATTTTGATGGAATATTGTTAACGAGCGCGGGGGAAAAATATATAAAAATATTCGAGAAGAAGTATTTCCCTTTACCTGATTTTAAATCGGATCAATCCTTTAAGGAAGCACAAGAACTCAATCCTTGTTCATAGATATGGGACAAATTCAAAATTTACCGTTTCCAGAACGAGTTTATTTGGATGTAACGAAATCTTGTCCATTAAACTGCAAACATTGTTATGCAAGCGCTGGCAAGCCCGATGATGTTGAACTAACCATCGCTGAGCTTAAACGTTTGGTTGGGGAAATAGCGGATGCTGGGATAAAGAACGTTATCGTTTCTGGCGGAGAACCATTAACGCGGAGTGACATTTTTGAATTCTTACAATTTTGTACCGATGCGGGATTAAATACGGCCCTGTTAACAAATGGCGTATTAGTAGATTCATCTATTGCAAAAATGCTTAGCAGGCTAAATATAGAAGTCCGCGTTAGCCTTGATGGCATAACTGCAAAAACTCATGATTATATACGAGGAGACGGTAATTTTGAGATTGTTCTTCGGGCGATTAAGTTTTTAAAGTCATATGGAGCGAAGAAGTTATCAATCCATTTCACAGTTAATCGATTAAATATTAATGATGTTTTGCAGATCCCGTATTTTCTTGGTGAAGTTGGTATTTTTGATATTGTTGTGAGTTTGATTAAGCCCATAGGTCGAGCACTTGAGAATTCAGAATTAATTATTGATTCCTCCCTCGCGTTATTGGTCAAGGAAAGGCTAAGTACTATTTATAAAAATAAGTCGATAAATTTCCATTTTTTTAAGAATAGAAATTGGACTGGTTTGGCGTGTCCAGCGGCCCACGCAAAATGTGGTATTACTTCTGCTGGCCGAATAACTCCATGCGTCTTTTTGGGGTCCGATTTTTCTGGAGATAGCATTCGTGACCATTCCTTTGAATATCTTTGGAATCATGATGAAACGCTTGTTAGATTGAGAAATTTATCGATGAACAATGCTTGTTTACAGTGCTCGGCAATAGATAGCTGGCATGGCGGATGCAGAGCCAGAGCGCTTTATTTTAACAATAATTTGGAATCACCCGATCCCTACTGCTGTCAGGGGGAGAAGCAAAGAGTATTCTTAGAAGAATTATCGAGAGTTTAACTGGAAGAGTCTCTTAATAAATTGCATTCTATTGATAAGGGATAGAGTTTAGGGATGCGGTTCGCCCAAAGAGATTTTCCATCCCATGTTCCTTTTACTGTAGAATTTTATAAGTAGCGGTATTTCAGTGCCCACGGGACCTCCCACGGGACCTGGTCCGGTGAATGGTCCGGTGAACTAATTATGGACGCGAACCCAAGGAGAAGAAAATGACGAATAACGCCGATCATCAAGAGTGTTGTGTAAAATTTGAGCCAGGCTCTTGGGATGCCAAAACCTATATTTGGGTTGATAAACCGTTCATCACAGAGTCCCTTCCGACTTTTTTTCACATCCCTTTGCCCCCGATGATAGGCAAAATGTTATGGAGGATGTGGGACCAAGCAAAGGCGGCCGGTGCCGCTACGGAAATGAAAGACTGTATTATGATGGCAACCGACCCTACGCCATGGAAAAGCCAATGGTATATGCTGGTGACTAAAGATGTCCCTGGGGCGCAAAATATCAAACTATCGGGAACCTTCATGACAAAAGTTTTTGAGGGACCGTATAAGGCCGTCCCCCGATTCATGAAAGAAATGGACATGTATCTGGCAAAAAGCAGTAAAAAAGCGAAAATGGTTTATTTCCATTATGCCAGTTGCCCTAAATGCGCCAAGAAGTATGGACATAATTATATGGTTGCGTTTGCGCAAGTTGATTGATTTTTATTTCGGGTTGGGTGGTTAATCACGTTAAGGTGTCCTGATGGACACCGTCCGGAAATATCCTTTACCGACAGCGTTCATGGGGTTGTTTTTTATATTTTTTGTTCTATTATCAATTCATGATATTTTTGCAGAAGAAACCGCGTTGATCGACATTCAAAAATTAAACCCCAATATTTTGGTGGAGATGCGTTACAAAACCAAAGACAATTTTGTCGGTGTGCCGTTGTATCCGGAGGATGCCCGCTGTTATCTCAGAAAAGAGGCGGCGGACGCGCTTCTTCGAGTACAGGAGTCGCTGGAGAAACAGGGTCTGCGCCTTAAGATATTCGACGGCTATAGGCCCCTTTCGGTGCAGAAGACTATGTGGGCCAAGTATCCGGTCGAGGGGTTTGTCGCCAATCCCGCCAAAGGATCTAACCATAACCGAGGCATGGCCGTGGACTTGACACTCGCCGACAGCCGGGGGCGGGAGCTTCCGATGCCTTCAGGATATGACGAGTTCACGGATCGCGCGCACCGCGACTATCAAGGCGGGACCAGGGAAGAACGCCGAAATCGCCTTGTTCTCGAACAAGCTATGCGGGCTGAAGGCTTCCGTGGTATTACCACTGAGTGGTGGCACTTTGATTTTAAGAATGCCAAGGAATATCCGGTTTTGGACATTTCTTTTGCGGACGCCGCTTCCCTTGATACTCGCGATTAAGAGAGCGGTATTTTTTCTCGGCGGGATCTTTTTTGTGATTGCCGGCATCATTGGCCTTCTTCTACCGGTGATGCCCGGCTGGCTATTTGTTTTTATCGGCCTTTCTATGATCGCGCCCGCGAGTTATTTTCAGATAAAATATAGGCTTCATCAGCGCATTCTGAGAAAAGATGTCATCTATTTTGAGGAATGGAAAAAAGAACTTATCGGCGCGGGCGTTACGACCAAGCACTTTCCTGTTTTTTTTCAAAGGACCGATGACCTGGATGATGTTGGGAACAGGGAAAAATTAACCACGGCGTTTGCTTCCAGCCACCGGTCCGCACAGCACCAGGTTACTTTCTCGGGACGTTTCGCCTACGGTTTGCAGGTCCACGGGGACAATATAGCGGTATTGGAAGACGGATCCGATTACCAAAACCCCGGTTTTTATCGTTTTCCGGCGACGGATGGCTTGATCACCAATATTCACGGCATGGCGCTTCTGATAATGACGGCGGATTGCCTTTCTATTTTTCTCAAAGCGCCGGGATGGGTCGGGCTAGTCCACGCGGGCTGGCGCGGAACGCAAAAGGGGATCGTCAAAAAGACCGCATTACTGCTAATGCAAAGGAGTGGATGCAAGGCATCCCAGATCCAGGCGATTTTCGGGCCGGCCATTTGTGCTAGGCATTATCAGGTCGGCGAAGAATTCAAAGCGAATTTTGTGCCGCCCTCGTTGAAAAAGAAGGGGAGTAAATATTATTTGAACCTGGCCCAGGAAAACAAACAGCAGTTACTGGGCGCGGGTATTAGCGCGAAGGACTTATTTTTTCCCGGTTTCTGTACGGTCAGTGACAACGCTTCGTTTTATTCCTTCCGCAAAGAAAAAGACTCCGCCGGAAGAACGATCTCGTTTATTCAGATCGGCGACTGATACCCGTCGGGAAATTTAGGGCGCTCGGCAGAGTCACGGCGACGCTAATTCTTTTCAGCGAGAACTTCTTCCTGATAGATCTTGATCAAAACAAAGAACAGTGACAAAACGGCGGGGGCAAGAAACGCACCCATCAGACCGTATACTTGCAAACCTCCGAGGATACCTAAAAAAAGCAGAAGGTAGGGGAGTTTAGTCTTTGTCCCGATAAGAAGAGGCTTGAGAAAATTGTCTACCATGCTGATCACGAACGTGCCCAAAAATAGCAAGATCACGGCGCTGACGTAGGATTTGATAATGAAAAGGTATACGACAAACGCCATCCAGATCAGTGCCGCGCCGAAGACAGGTACCATCGCGGCAAAAAAAGTAAGCGCCGCGAAAAAAAGAGGCAGTGGCAGTCGCAAACAAGCGAAGATGAGCCCTGCCAGCGTGGATTGTACCAGCGCGGTGACGATCTGACCGCGGATCACCGCCGAGAGAGTCTCTCCCAATTGGGAAAAGATCTGGTATTTGATGTGTTCCTCAAGCGGTGTGATCTTGTAGATGAACCGGTAAAGTTTATTACCGTCCCTCAGAAGGAAAAATACAAGAAACATCGTCAAAAAGAAGTTCACGGTACCCATCAATAAGTTGCGCGTGATCAAGGCCGCTTCTTTGAGAACGAAACGGCCCATTGTTTGCGCGGAGCGGAGGAATATGTCCTGGATATTCTCGCGGATAAACTCCTGCTGGAAGAATTGGGAACTCTCTATTTTTTTTATCCAGCCGATGGAGTGGATATGTTCGATCAACTTTTGGAAGCCCCCGTTATTGATGTAGGCCAAAAGCCAGCCGTAGAGACCGCTGATCTCATGGACAAGTTTGATGATGAGAAAGATGACTATCGGGGCGAAGATCAGAAAAACCGACAGTGTTAAAATAAGCGCCGCGAGATTGCCGCGATTTCCGCACAGCCTTAAAAGGCGTTCGTAGAAAGGATAAAAGGCGAACGCGATCATAGCGGCCCAGAATATCGGTTGCGCGAAAGGCGACAGAATAGTCAATGTGCTGTACAGGATGAAGAGCAAGAGCGCCGCGAAAAAGAATGCGATCAGATTCTGTCGTGTCATAGGTTTTTTATCCTAAGGATTGTTAGCAAACATTATTTGTACACTCCGGCAGACAAACCTTGAGGATTTTTTTAAGATAGTCAAAGTCGACCGGTTTGGTGACATAATCCCATGCCCCCAGGTCAATCGCCCTCTGCATACTCGCTTCTTGCTGATACCCGGTGACCATGATGACCGGCAGGTCAGGCAGTATCTTTTTAATCATTTTGAGCAATTCAAAATCATCACAGCCCGGCATCGACAGATCCAGAAGTGCCGCGGATATCTTGACGGTGGAGGCAATCGCCATCGCTTTGGCGATATTATCCGCCACAAGTACAGCGTATCCGGCCAACTCAAGCAGATTCTTCATCATGTGAAGAAGATCAAGGTTGTCGTCAACCACCAGGATAATTTTTGCGCTGACTTTATCAAACATTTAACTAAATTATATATTAGATTATTTAAAAAATCATTAATTTTCATCAAAAATGTGTAAAATTCGGTACTCTAGGGCCTGACCAATTCAGAGCGAACTGTCCATGGATTTTACACCCGCAAGACGAGGATGCCGATCCTATTGACTTCATGGTAAGTGGGGCTTAAGCTAGAATCTATAATTTTATGGAGGCGTGATCATGAAAAAAGGTTTGGTGATATTGCTGGCAGTGTTGGGAGCGGTGGTTGTCGCGGGAATGGCGTTGGCGGGTTCTTACAACGGGCTTGTCAAGTTGGATGAAGGGGTTAACCAGGCCTGGTCGCAGGTTGAAAACGTCTACCAGCGGAGGATGGACCTGATCCCCAATCTTGTGGAAACGGTTAAGGGCTACGCCGCTCATGAGAAATCCACATTTACCGCAGTGACTGAGGCTCGTTCGCGCGTGGCAGGGACTATCTCGTCGGATATTATTACCGATCCGCAGAAGTTTCAGGCGTTCCAGCAGTCGCAGACAGCTTTGAGTTCAGCGCTTAGCCGATTACTTGTCGTTTCGGAGAATTATCCCGAACTGAAGGCCAGCCAGAATTTTATAGGTCTCCAAGCGGAGATTGAGGGGACGGAGAACCGTATTTCAGTCGAGCGCGGACGTTTCAATGAGGCGGCGCGCGCGTTCAATACCCGGTTGCGTTCTTTTCCCACTAATTTTATTGCGGGCATGTTTGGCTTCAAGGCCAAGGAGTATTTCAAGTCTGAAGCCGGAGCGGCCAAGGCACCCAAAGTCCAATTTTGAAGAAAATTCTTGCGTTATTTTTATTGTTTTTTCTTTTCGCTCCGGCGCTCGTGTTTGCGTTGGATGTTCCAGACAAGCCATCCGGCTATGTTAATGATTATGCTCACCTGCTATTGGATAGCACTCGCCAGGTTCTGGAAGGACGGCTGACTGAGTTTGAAAAGACAACGTCCAATCAAGTGGTCGTGGCTATCTTTGATTCGCTGGAAGGCGGTTCGCTTGAGGATTTTTCAATACGGTTAGCTGAAAAGTGGAAGATCGGTCAAAAGGGCAAGGACAACGGCGCCATACTCGTTATTTTTAAGTCCGACCGGAAAATGCGCATTGAGGTGGGTTATGGCCTGGAAGGGGCACTGCCGGATGTGGTCGCCAACCAGATCATTCAAAATCAGATAGCTCCCAATTTCCGTCAGGGCAATTATGACGCCGGTGTGACAAGTGCGGTGAACGCGATCATGGAAGCCACCCGGGGAGAGTATATTGGCCAGTCCGCGGTTGATCTCGATAAGGATCCCTCCAAGATCCTTGGGATGTTGTTTGTCGCGGCGTTGACCTCCTATTTATTCTGGCCGTTCTTTTGTTATGTGTTGGTATTCATTATTTGTTTCCTGGCTTTTGGTGTGAATCCGGGATTTTTTGTCGCTTTGGTTTTGGATGCCATGCTGGCAATGATCCGGCCCGCGATCTATCCGGTGGGAAATACGTATTCAGCGCGTGGACGCTCGGGAGGGTATTGGGGCTTGTACGGCGGCGGAAGTTCTTCAGGCAGATCCAGCGGCGGTTTTTCCAGCGGCGGATTTGGCGGCGGGCGAGGAGGCAGCTTCGGAGGAGGAGGCTCGAGCGGATCATGGTAAAATTTTTTGATAAAGAGGCGGAAAGTGCGATCGTCCGGGCGATCCGGATGGCTGAGGAAAATACCAGCGGGGAGATCCGTGTGCACCTGAAAAAAAAGTGCAAAAAAGATGTGCTTGCGGAGGCCCGCAAGATCTTTAAGAAGCTGGGAATGCACCGGACCGAGCAGAGGAACGCCGTTCTTATATTTGTGTCTCCCGAAAGCCGCCAATTTGCTATTGTGGGTGATGCAGGGATCCACGAGAAGGTCAAAGATGAGTTTTGGGATTCAACCAGAGATGTGATGGCGGATTTTTTCAGGCAAGGAAAAATGAAAGAGGCAGTTTTGGCGGGGGTCGGAGGCATAGGGGAGAAATTAAAACATTATTTTCCGGCAAAAGCTGTTAATCTGAACGAATTGCCTAACACGGTGACGGAGGATTGATGCATCTGAAGCCCATATTAAAAGCCATGCTTTTGTGTGACCAGACCCTCGTGGAAGAGGCCACGCACAAGCGTACGCTTATCGGTATTTTTGACCGGATCAAGGCCGCCCAGTTTCCCAGCGTGCATCCGTCGATGAGCATCTATGTTCAGTTTCGCGAGATCGAGGGGACTTTTGATTTTTCTCTGGAGCTCTTTGACCTGACGGAAGGCCGTTCGATGCACCGGGCAATGCTCCAGAAATTTCCCGTTCAGGACCGCTCCAGAGATTGCGAGCTGGTATTCAATCTTTTTTCGGTCAAATTCGACCATCCCGGGGAATATGAATTCCGCATCTATGTCGACGATCAGATATTCGGGCAGAAATCGTTTAAGATCCTTAATTAGTCCTATTGATCCGGTCTCTATGTGCTTAAATCCCTTGTTTTTGTCGGCTGGATCTGGCTATATTCGCTTTGGACGGAAGATTTAGTATAATAGGAAGCCGTAGACACACTACAGGAGGTTTTTTGCGATGAGCATTGATATCAAGGAAATATCACAGCGTGTAGAAAAAGAGAGCGTATTGGTGCGCGCACTACAGGCCGAGATCGGCAAAGTGATCGTGGGCCAGAGCTACCTGGTGGAACGTCTTTTATTGGCGCTTTTGGCTGACGGGCATGTTCTGCTTGAGGGAGTACCCGGTTTGGCCAAGACTTTATCGGTCAAGACGCTTTCCCAGGCGATCAGTACCAATTTTCAGAGGATACAATTCACGCCGGATCTTTTGCCCGCCGACCTGCTGGGAACTCAAATTTACAATGTGAAGACCGGCGAATTCGTCATTAAAAAAGGCCCGCTTTTCTCCAATATCATTCTCGCGGATGAGATCAATCGCGCTCCCGCCAAGGTCCAGAGCGCTCTATTGGAAGCGATGCAGGAGCGTCAGATCACGATCGGCGGGCAGACGTTCATACTGGAGGAGCCCTTCATGGTCATGGCCACCCAGAACCCGATTGAACAAGAGGGCACCTACTCGCTTCCCGAAGCGCAAGTGGATCGCTTTATGTTTAAAGTCAAGATTACCTATCCGAAAAAGCAGGAAGAATTTGATATCATGGAGCGCATGGCCGGCCACAAGCCCGCCCCGGTTAACGCGGTGATCGGTCCTGAGGACATCCTGCGCGCGCGCGATGTGGTCAAAAGTGTTTATATTGATGAAAAGATAAAAAATTATATCGTCAATCTGATTTGTGCGACGCGCGATCCCGAGGCGTACAAAATTAAAGGCATGAAGAATCTGGTTCTCTACGGCGCTTCGCCGCGTGCCACGATCTACCTGAATGTCGCTTCGAAAGCTTACGCGTTCCTCAAAGGCCGTGGCTATGTGGTTCCCGATGATATCAAGGCCGTCGGTATGGATGTATTGCGCCACCGCGTGATCCCGACTTATGAGGCCGAAGCTGAACAAAAAACCTCGGAAGATCTTGTTCGTATGGTGTTCGACCAGATTGAGGTTCCATAACAGACTGATAAGGCTCTGATGGTTTT
Source organism: uncultured Planctomycetia bacterium (assembly GCA_964486835.1). Lineage (GTDB taxonomy): Bacteria > Omnitrophota > Gorgyraeia > 2-02-FULL-51-18 > 2-02-FULL-51-18 > CAMDWQ01. The sequence continues at coordinate 242 of CAZAPB010000047.1, read as the reverse complement.
CTTGAATAAAAGGAACCGATCTTCATGATCTCCAAAGAACTTTTGGCCAAGGTCAGATTTATTGAGATCACCACCGCGCGGCTGGTCAATACCATCTTTGCCGGTGAGTATCACAGCGTGTTCAAGGGCCGAGGCATCGGATGTGACGGGATCCGCAAAAAGGAAGTGCAGGATGTTATACGTGATATCGAGTGGAAGGTCACCGCGCGGACGGGTGCCTGACCGGTCAGGTCAGCTCGACC
>CAZAPB010000046.1:7131-10580 GCA_964486835.1 uncultured Planctomycetia bacterium | reverse complement strand
ATTGATGCCAGACTTGCGGAAGCTCGCCGCGTCGAGATTGTTGCGCGAGAGCTCTTCGAGTTTTATATCGGCAGAACTTTGACTGAGGAGCTCTTGGATACACTGGAATTATCGCGGGAAAAATCCGACTCTATTTACTATTTGACCTTATCTGCGCGGCGCTCAGATGTATTAGCGGCAGGACAGGATTACGTGATGGCCCAGCAAAAGGTTATTGTAGCTCAATCCGGTTTTTTTCCTTCTATATACATCGACGGTAATTTTTACACCCAGCGCACCGGTTTTCAGTCGGGCACCGATTGGGACACGACATTGACATTTGACGTGCCGATATTTGACGGAGCGCTGACGATCGGGGAGGTGCGCGTGAGCGCTTCGCAAAGGGACCAGGCGCGGCTCAAGCTGGATCAGGCGCGGCGAAGTGCGGCTCTTGAGACTCAGCAGATATATGATAGTTATATGGCCGGACTGGATGAAGAGACAGCATTCCGTCAAGCAAGGGACGCCTCCAAAGAAAGCTATCGACTACAGGCTGAGGATTATAAGCTTAATGCTGTCAACAACCTAGAGGTGCTGGATTCACTTCGGCGCTATCAGGACATCTATCGTGATTGGAATGCATCCTACTATGAGTCTAAAAGAAATTATTGGGCGCTCAGGGTTGCGGCGGGTGAAGTTGAAAGAAAAAGCTAAGTCTCTTTTTTATTGATGTTTTAAAGTTCTGATGCAATAATGTCGCAAATAACTAGTTTTTTTATTGAAGCCAAGATTAAAATGGGGGAAATATGAAAAGCAAGAGTATGTCGATTTTTATGTTCGTAGCTTTATTGGTGGTGTGTAGCTTCGGTGTTGCGCAAGCCGGAATGTTTGATAAGAATAAAACTGAAGCAAAGCCCGCAGTTGAATCCGCAGTAAAGCCCGCAGCGCAGCCCGCAGCAGCGGCCGTCCCGAGTGAGGCTGAAGCGGCAGCGGCAGCGGCGATCAACCAAAAAAAGATCCAGGAAGCTCTTGCTAAAAAGTCTCCGGATGAGATACGCGCATTCACCGAGAAGATTGAGAAGGAAAAAGCCGAGTTTCAACAGCAGTATCTATCGGTTCCCATTGGGGAGCGCGAGAAGGTTGCCCGGGATTTTTCGGATAAGATGAGGATGGACCGTCAGAATTTGGAGAAAGAGCTTCAAACGATGGAGCCCGACCCCAAGGAAAAAATCCTCAAGGAATATCAGGATAAGCTTAAAGAGGAACGCAAGGAACTGGCTGACAAGCTCAAGCTGATGAAGGTTGGGCCCAAGGAAGAGAAGATGGCGGATTTCGATAAGAAATACGATGGCCAAAGAAAAGCGCTTGTTGAGAAGATGGATAAGTTGCCGCTAGATAACCGTGAGAAAATGTTTAAAGATTTCAAGGAACAGCAAGACAAGAAGATCAAGCTGTTTTACGGTATTTAATCTGTTTCTTTGATGTTTGTTGTCTGCCTTGATCTGGAAGGGGTCCTTGTCCCCGAGATCTGGATCGAGGTGGCTCGGAAGACCGGGATTGAAGAGCTTTCTCTCACGACGAGGGACATGCCCGATTACGATGCGCTGATGCGCCGGAGGATAGCGATCCTCCGGCGTGAAGGCATCCGCTTACGTGATATTCAAAAAGTCATTTCCTCGATGTCACCACTGAATGGCGCCAGGCAGTTCCTGAACGATCTGCGGAGTCAAAGACAAGTTATTATCCTTTCCGATACTTTCTATGAATTTGCAGAGCCTCTGATGAGAAAGCTTGGTGAGCCGACCCTTTTTTGCAATTGGCTTATTGTGGACCGCATGGGGTTTGTCGATGGATACCGTTTGAGGCAAAAAAATGGAAAACGGAAAGCAGTGGAAGCGTTTCAAGGTATTGGATTTAAAGTAGCCGCCGCCGGTGATTCGTACAACGACGTGACAATGCTCCAAGCGGCTGACCTCGGAATATTTTTCAATCCACCCGCCAAGATCACTAAAGAATTCCCAAAGATAAAGATCACCCGCCGTTACGATCAGCTTTTGTCAGCGCTTTTAGTTCATTGATCAAAATAGTTTCCTGGAATGTCAATGGCATACGCGCGGCATGCAAAAAAGGATTTCTTGAGTGGCTCCGAGTTGAATCACCGGATGTGCTTTGTCTTCAAGAGATCAAGGCGCAAGAAAGCCAGCTGCCGGCCGAGCTTAGAGAGCTTGCAGGTTACTCAACCTATTGGAATCCCGCAGAGCGTTTAGGATACAGCGGTGTTGCTACTTTTTGCCGCAAGCCGCCCGTATCATTCAAGAATGGCCTGGGACTGGCTAGGTTTGACAGCGAGGGCAGGGTGCTCGAGACTGATTTTGGTTTTTTTACCTTGTTTAACATTTATTTCCCGAATGGCGGAATGAATGAAGACCGCTTATGTTTCAAGCTTGATTTTTATGCGGCGGTGCTCAAACATTTCAAAAAGCTCCGTCAAGCAGGAAAGAAAATTGTGATCTGCGGCGATTTCAATATAGCGCATAAACCGATCGACCTGAGGAATCCGCAGGCTAATGAAGATGTTTCAGGTTTTATGCCGATTGAGCGCGTCTGGCTGGACAAGCTTGTTGAGACGGGATTTATAGATACCTTCAGAGTTTTCAATCAGCAGCCGGACCAGTATACTTGGTGGGATATGAGGACCCGGGCACGCGAACGCAATGCCGGCTGGCGAATTGATTACTTCTTCGCAAGCGAGGATTTGAGGCCATCTTTTGCCGATGCTTTTATTTGGGCGAAAGTGACTGGGTCAGACCACTGTCCTTTGGGGCTGATACTCAAATTTTAGCATTGATAGGCTAGAGCGAATTTTTTTTAGTAATCTTTGCAGAGGCTGTAACATAATCGTAATATGACTGAAAATAGCCCGTTATCTTGGAAAAGTATGCTTGTACAGAGTTATTTTAGGGCATTGACAGTTGATGGGCATTGCAGTACTTTAGACCAATCGAGTTTTCCAAAGTTTCTTTTTAATGATCACAACTCAACAAGCGGAGAAAGTCATGGCGACATTGCAGGAAATCAAACAGGTGCTTGGTACCAATGGACAGGGTATGCGCAAGATTAATTCGCAGGACATAACAGAGATTTTCGGTTCGAATGTTTTCAATGATAAGGTCATGAGAGAGCGCCTTCCTAAGGAAACATACAAAGCACTCCGCAAGACCATCGAACAAGGATCGCCGTTGACGCTGGATGTCGCCAATGTTGTAGCCAATGCCATGAAGGACTGGGCTATCGAAAAAGGCGCTTCTCATTATACGCATTGGTTCCAGCCCCTGACCGGCATTACAGCAGAAAAGCATGATTCTTTTATTTCGCCGGCCGCGGATGGCAGTATCATCATGGAATTCTCGGGTAAACAGCTGATACAGGGCGAGCCTGACGCGTCGTCATTTCCCAGCGGGGGACTGCGC
>CAZAPB010000046.1:5018-7121 GCA_964486835.1 uncultured Planctomycetia bacterium | reverse complement strand
CGTCTCCTGCTTTCTTAAAAGAGGATTCGGTTGGTCATGTGACACTTTGCATTCCGACCGCTTTCTGTTCATACACCGGTGAGGCCCTAGATAAAAAAACCCCTCTGTTGCGTTCAATGGAGGCGGTTTCCAGACAGGCTATGCGTGTACTTCGCGCGATTGGTAACAAAACCTCGTTGCGTGTAACCGCGACTGTGGGCCCCGAGCAGGAATATTTCCTGATAGATAAAAAGTTCTACGATCAGCGTATTGATCTTATTGTGTCCGGCCGCACGCTTTTTGGCGCTCCCTCGCCAAAAGGGCAGGAGCTTGAGGATCAGTATTTTGGCTCTATTAAGGATAGAGTCTCGTGCTTTATGGCTGATTTGAACAACGAGCTTTGGAAGATGGGTGTTCTGGCCAAGACCCAGCACAATGAAGTCGCGCCGGGCCAGTATGAGCTGGCGCCGATTTTTACGACAACCAACATTGCCGCGGATCACAACCAGTTGGTTATGGAGTGCCTGCAGAAGATCGCTTTGCGTCATGGCCTGGTGTGTCTTATTCATGAAAAGCCTTTTGCCGGCGTCAATGGCTCAGGCAAACATAACAACTGGTCGCTTGCCACTGACGATGGCATGAATTTGCTTGAACCGGGCAAGACACCTCATGACAATGAGCAATTTCTTGTTTTCACGGCGGCAGTGATCAAAGCCGTGGACAGGCATGCCGACCTGCTGAGGGCTGGGGCCGCCAACACCGGTAATGATTTACGTCTGGGAGCTAACGAGGCTCCGCCGGCTATCATCTCCATATTTATGGGCGATGAGCTGACAGATATTTTGTTTGACCTGGCCAAGGGTAAAAAAGCCGAATCCAAGGGTCAGCATTACCTCAATATTGGGGCTGACTCCATGCCTCCGCTTCCCAAGGACAATACCGACCGCAATCGTACTTCGCCATTTGCTTTTACGGGCAATAAGTTTGAGTTCCGCATGGTGCCGTCCTCGATCTCGATCTCAGGGCCGAACACGATATTGAACACAATCGCCGCTGAAGCGTTGGATGAGATCGCTACTCGTCTCGAGAAAGCCAAGGATGTCAATAAGGAAGCCGCTTTGTTCGTGAAGGAAACGGTCATTAAGCACGGCCGTGTGATATTCAATGGCAACAACTATTCGGAGGATTGGGTAAAGGAAGCCAAGAAGCGGGGCCTTCCTAATATCGGCTCCACGGTTGAAGCGCTCGAGGTTCTTTCAAAGCCGGAAACCGCCAAATTGTTTGAGAAGTACAAGGTGCTAACCAAGGAAGAGCTTCATTCTCGCTATGAGGTGTACCTTGAGAAATATGCCAAGGACATTAACATTGAAGCCAGGGCCTCTATTGAAATGGTCAAGCGCCAGTATATTCCGGCAGTGATGCGCTATTCGGGTGAGTTGGCCCAGGCCATTGTTAGTTTGAGGGCGGCAGGCGCGTCCTCTTCGGTGCAGAAAGAGGTACTGAGTGAGATTTCCATGTTATTGGATGACGCGGTTAAGAAACTCGAGGTTCTTGAATCAGTGACTAAAAAGGTGCAGTTAATCGCGGATGTTCACCAGAAAGCGGCATCTTTCCGCGATAAGGTAGTTCCTGTGATGAATGAGCTCCGTAAAGATATTGACACGCTAGAAACGCTCTTACCTTCATCAAATTGGCCTGTCCCGTCATACGCGGATATGCTGTTTAAGCTTTAACTCTGTTAGAGGAGAAAAAAGTTCCTTGTTGAAAAACAAGGAACTTTTTTAAACTAAAATAATAAAAATTTTAAAAAACATTTTTATTTTTGACTAATCTAGGCTATAATTCCTTTAACTGTTATTTATACATAATCATATTATAAAGTGTAAAGAAAGGTATTAATGGCATATCGCTCACTTTACAAAAGCGATCACCTCACTGATCGTGAACGCAAAAATATTATTCTGCTGGATGTGATTAGGCGTAACGGGCCTATTGCAAAAACGGATATATCACGCATAACTCAGTTTAACATTGTTACCGTGTCTAATTATGTTGAACATTACATTGATCAAAAGCTTGTTGTTGAAAAAGAACTGTCAAATGATTTGAAAAACAAACTAAAAA
>CAZAPB010000046.1:0-5008 GCA_964486835.1 uncultured Planctomycetia bacterium | reverse complement strand
GATATTTCCAGCGGCGGCCGCCGTCCGGAGCTGGTAGAACTTAACGGGCAGTGGGGCAACCTGATTGGTGTGGAAATAGGACCGCTTCATTTGATCGCCATTATTTCGGACATGAGCGCAAAAATCATACATAAGCTTAAGATCAAACGTCCTACAGGGCACATGGAGATTGTGATCGCCGAAGCGGTTAAGCTGGTCAGGCGTGTTATTGATGAGTCCAAGATCCCCCAGGAAAAATTAAAGGGAGTGGGTATGGGAATTTCCGGTGTGATTGATCGCTGCGCCGGCACGATACGTGATACCGACGTCCAGCGTGGTAAAACGGTCGGAAGCTTCACCACCGCCAAGGGCATTTTGGAGAAAGAGTTCCGCGTGCCTGTGTCCGTGGGGAACGACGCAAGTCTTGCGGCTCTGGCTGAAAAAAAACTGAGTCTTCGCATAGATGATGAAAATGTTCTCTATTTTTATTCGGATGTTGGAAGCGGTATCATCGCCAATAATGATTTATTTTGGGGTTCCAGTTGGAGCGCCGGTGAAATACAGCTAAACCTGGAGAATGTGGAAGGCCTGCCCCTGGACCCGTGGGTGCTCAAAAGTGATTTTTTCAGATCTGAGGGGTTAGATCTGGGTATCGGGCGACGCGCCAAGGAAGCACTAAAGAATGATCCGAAGTCAAAGATGTTGGAAATGGCCGGCAAAGATCCCGAAAAAATCGACGCTAATTTGGTGTTTGAGGCCGCTAAACGCGGAGACGCGCTGGCTACGGAATTGGTAGAGGAGGCGGGCACAAGGTTTGGTCTTAAAGTGGCCCATTTCATCAATTTTTTCAATCCAGAAGTTGTTGTTCTCGGCGGAGGTGTTGAGCGCGGCGGCGAGGTTATGCTTACCGCGGTACGGCGTGTTGTCAAACAGCTGGTGATGGAGGAAACTGCCGGGATTGCTAAAATTATCATGTCAAGGCTGGGAGAAGACTCGGTGGCTCTGGGAGCTATTTGTCTTGTGACCCAGGAACTTTTTGCGGAGATATAATGTATGGCAATAGCCAAAAGAAGACTTCTCGATCAGGCTGATCTGAGCGATCACGAAAAAAAGAATCTTCAGATTCTTGATACGATTTGCAAGCGGGGGCCGGTTGCGCGTGCGGAAATATCGCGTCTTATTGGCCTAAACATTGTTACAGTCACAAGCTACGTGGACCAATACATCAAGAAGGGCGTCGCGCAGGAGGTGGGTATCGATGTTTCCACGGGAGGCCGAAAGCCGACCTTGGTAGACCTTAACCCTTTAGCTACGTATACCATTGGGCTCGGCATTAACGCTGTAGAAATGATCGCCGTGTTGTGCAATCTAAAGGGTGATATTATTGAGATCGTCAAACGGGATAGACCTCTGCAGTCCGGTGAGATTTTGGTTAAGTCCATGGTCGCGTTTGTTGAAGAGCTCGTGGAGAAATCAAGGGTTGATACCTCAAAAGTGCATGGTATTGGAATAGGCTTTCCCGGTATTTTTAATCGAGATACTAATACCGTTCGCTGGCCGGTTGGGCTTTTAGATGCCGATCTTCCGATAACGACATCGGTTCATCGGGCCTTTGAGGATAAGTTTAACATTCCGACGATTGTTGACAACGATGCCAATGCGGCTGTATTTGGCGAAGAATGGTACGGTAAGGGCTTGGGTGTTCAGCACGCTATTTATCTGTATTCAGGCAATGGTTGTGGTTTTATGATTAACGGACAGATTTATCGCGGAGCTAATGGGTGCGCGGGAGAATGGCTGTTTGACGATTCTCAGGAAAATGCGCTTGCGTCCCTTATTGATTCTTATAAAACTGGAACGTGGAACGTCGATATGGGTATTTCATTAAAGGCAAGAGCTCTTTTCAAAGAACAGCCCAGATCTAAGATCTTTGAACTGGTAAAAAATGATTTGAACAAGATCACAATCTTAACGGTATCCAAAGCCGCGGAAATGCAAGATGAGCAGGCGTTGATTCTTTTGCGCGAGGCCGGACAGAGGTTGGGGCGCAAAGCGGCTTTTCTGGTCAATCTTTTTAATCCTGAGATAATCATGGTTGGAGGGGGCATTGAAATTGGCGGAGCGGTTTTCATGGATGCCGTCCGTGATACCATTAAGTCAATGTCGATTCCCGAAGCTACCGAAAAACTGCGCATAGTTCCCTCGGCGCTGGGTGAGAATGGCGTGGCGTTAGGCGCGGCGGCTTTAGTGGCACAGAACTATTTTATAAGTGTCTGAATCTATGGAAAATCCTCTTTGCGAAGTTTGTCAAAGTCCATTCGCTCCCAATAAATACTCACCACGTCAAAAGATTTGCTCCAACCCTGAGTGTCAAAAAAAACGTCAGCATGAGAGTATGCGCCAATGGCGCGAGAAGAATCCAAACTATTTCAAGTACGATGAGTCTAAGGGTATTGAATGGTTGCAGACACAAAGACGCCGTTCAAAGCTTTGGCGTGAAAAAAATCCTGACAAAGTGAAGGTCTACCGCGAGAATCACTTGCCAGAGTATCGGGAGTACATGCGAGATTATATGCGCCGCTACCGGGAGCTAAAAAAAACAATTCAGCCTCCGCCCGCGGAGAACATGCCAGGCCCTATTCCCGATTCCGGGAATGTACCTCAATAGGATTTTTTTTACGTGGACGGTAAACAATAAATTGTTTTTAAGTTGACCATTCAAGGAGCAATATGCTGGATTTGATTTTGAAGGTTAGAGAGATAGTCCTATCCTCCGGCGATATCTCTTTCGATGAGGCGATGGCATTGACGAGGATTGAACGAATACACATTCCCTATTTGGCCGCGGCGGCCAATGAAGTGCGTGAAAAATTTGCCGGTAACAAGATTGAGTTGTGCGCGCTTTCCAACATCAAAAGCGGAAATTGCAGTGAAGACTGTAAGTTTTGTGCGCAATCCGGACGCTATAAAACGGATTCACCGGTCTATCCGCAAATTTCTGTCGATGAGATTCTTGCGCAAGCTCACGCCGCAGAGAAGATGGGGGCGACCGAATTTTGTTTGGTTTCCAGCGGGTGGGGAGTGACCAGCGACGAGGAGTTCAATACAGTTTTGGAAGCGGTTCGGCGCATTTCATCAGAGACCAAGCTTTTCGCGGATTGTTCGCTCGGTTTTCTGACTCCAGACCAGTTTCGCCGCTTAAAAGATGCGGGTGTTTATAGAAACAACCACAATCTTGAAGCTTCGCGCGAGTATTTTCAAAAGGTTTGCACCACGCATACCCACCAAGAGAGAGTCGATCATGTCGAAACGGCCCGTCGTCATGGAATACATCCTTGCTCGGGTGGGATCCTGGGAATGGGCGAATCTGCCGAGGACCGGGTCAAGCTGGCGTTTGAATTGAAGAATCTCGGGGCGGATTGCGTCCCGATTAACATTCTCAATCCGCGCCGCGGTACTCCGTTGGGCGATGTTGAGACTCTCGAACCGCTTGAGATTATCCGTTATATCGCCATCTACCGATTGATTTTGCCCAAGAGCACAATTAAAATCGCAGGAGGACGTGAGATCAATCTGCGTGATCTACAGGCGATGGCAATGCAGGCAGGTGCTAACGGGTTTATCATTGGCAATTATCTGACGACAATGGGAAGAAAGCCGGCTCAGGATATTCAAATGTTAAAAGACCTTGGCTTCAATGTTTCTGTCGCCGCAAACGATTTTTCGAGCTCTTCGCAGATTCCGGCCGGCACTAACTGCCGTTCCTGAATTATGGCACGTGCTGTGTACGGCGCCGACCGATGGGAGGAGCTTTCCTCGGAGCTCAGGACGCTCAGACAGCGTGATCTATACCGTGATCTTCCCGACAGTGGCGGTAAGCTGATCGATTTCTCATCCAATGATTACCTTGGCCTTGCCAATCACCCCCAGGTGTGCGCCAGCGCTCATCAGGCGATCCGTCGATATGGCACGGGCAGTGGAGCTTCAAGGCTGATTTCCGGCAATCTACGCATCCATGAACGTTTGGAGCAGAAGCTGGCCGGCTTCAAGGGTGAGCGGTCAGCCCTTATTTTTTCATCCGGCTATATGGCTAATTTGGGGGCCATTACGACCCTGGTGAATGAAAAAGACCTGGTTTTCTTGGACCGGTTAAATCATGCTAGTTTGGTAGACGCCGCCCGACTCTCTCACGCTAAATTGTGGCCGTATCCTCACAGGGATGTTGACCGGCTCAGAGAGCTTCTGAGACGTAGCGGCGGTTTTCGTAGAAGACTGGTGATAACAGATGCCTACTTCAGCATGGATGGCGATGTAGCACCCTTGGATAAAATGCTGGAACTTTGCAAGGAGACTAATTCCTGGCTTATGATTGATGAGGCGCATTCAACGGGCGTTTTTGGAGCGCATGGTAGAGGCCTGACGGAGCATTTTGGCATCGAGGGAAAGGTTCCGGTGGTCATGGGGACGCTTAGCAAGGCGCTTGGAAGCGTCGGTGGATTCGTGGCGGGTGATCCCGTGCTGACGGAATCACTTGTTAACGGCGCCAGGCAATTTATTTATACCACGGCTCCCGCGCCGTCTGCATCTGCCGCGGCAATCGCTTCTCTGGATTGGATAGAAAGCAATCCTTCCGCAATCGCAAATTTTTGGGAGCTCATTGCATTTTTCCGTTCATCGTTAAAAGAGCTGGGCTTTGATCTTATGGACTCTCAGGGACCCATTATCCCGATTCTTTTGGGGGATGCGGCTAAAACGCTCAAATACCGGGATTTCCTCAAAAAAGAAGGATTTCGCGTCGGAGCAATTCGACCTCCTTCGGTGCCCAAGGGGACGGATCGCTTGCGCATATCTTTAAAAGCGACGCACAAAAAAAGTGATATTAAACGATTAGCTGCATCCCTGGGAAAAGTTGCCAGGAGACTCCAATGAAAAAGAACACCCGGCAATGGCTTCGGTGGGATAAAAAATATATTTGGCATCCTTTTACTCAGATGAAGGATTGGGGCAGCGCGCCGCAGGTTATCATTGA
>CAZAPB010000045.1:0-10650 GCA_964486835.1 uncultured Planctomycetia bacterium | reverse complement strand
CGGTGGCCGCGGCGCTCGCGGCAGGGATATTTACCTGGTCAATGACAGCCTTCGGCGCGTCTATGGTGTTTTTGACGCGTCGCGTCAACGAGAGGCTTTTGGCGTCGATGCTGGGATTCTCGGCGGGCGTCATGGTCGCGGCAAGTTTTTGGTCTCTCTTAAACCCCGCGATCGAAATGTCGCGTGGATCGGCTGTCCCTTCCTGGTTTCCGGCGGTGACCGGTTTTCTTCTCGGGGCAGGTTTTTTGAGCTTGGCCGACCGGTTTCTGCCTCACCTTCATCTCGATCGGCCGATTGAGCAGGCCGAAGGGATCAAGACTAAGTGGAAACGGACGACCCTGCTTGTTTTTTCCATTACCCTGCACAATATCCCGGAAGGGTTGGCGGTCGGGGTGGCCATTGGAGCGGCGGCATCGCAATCGGAGGCTGCCCCGATGGCCGCGGCGCTCGCGCTCGCCTTTGGGATTGGGATACAAAATTTCCCCGAGGGGCTGGCTATTTCCATGCCTTTGCGGGCCAGTGGATTTAGCCGGCGAAAAAGTTTTATGGTCGGACAACTTTCCGGGATCATCGAGCCTATCGCGGCGATGATCGGCGCAGCGGCGGTTTTTCTTGTGCGGCCTATTTTGCCGTACGCGATGGCCTTCGCGGCCGGCGCGATGATTTTTGTGGTCATCGAAGAGCTTATCCCTGAATCACAGAACGGGGATCACGGCGATATCGCTACGCTTGGGTTTGTGGTAGGATTTGCCTTGATGATGATTTTGGATGTCGGGCTGGGCTGACCCTATATCGAATATCGAACGAGGTCTTCTGGGAAGGGTTAGCAAAGGTCAATTAGGGATACCAGTTAACGCAGACGCGCTCAACCCACAAAGGTCCGGCCAAGCAGTCTTGGTTAGAAATCCCGCGGGTTTTAATTATTGACAGTATTTTAATCGAGTAATACAATTTCTATATTCGTAACACTAACTTTTTTTCAAAAGCGAGGTTTTCATGCATATTCCACCTAGCATGCTTCACGGCCGGATATGTCCGGTCACCGCGGCGGTTACAGCGCTTGGAATCGCGACCGCGTCCGTTATTGCTTCAAGAATAAAAGATAAACCCAAAGCCTCCTTGTTCGGTTCCGTGTCAGCTCTTTTATTTGTGGCGCAAATGTTCAATTTCCCAATACAACACGGCACCTCAGGGCATCTCTTGGGAGGCGTTTTAGTCTCGGCTATTTTGGGTGTTCCATTCGGAGTGTTGGCTGTTTCGCTTGTAGTGACATTACAAGCGGTGGTATTTTCAGATGGCGGGCTCACAGCGCTCGGAGCCAATATCCTAAATATGGGCATTCTCGGAGCGGGTCTGGGAGGTTTGCTTAGAGTAGCGCTTATCAAATTAAGAAAAGGCGCATTGAATCAAAATCTAGTCACAGCTATCGCGGCGTGGACGTCCGTAATGCTAGCGACCTTGGCATGCAGCGTTGAACTGGCTATTGGTGGAGCCGGAGAGTTTTCAAAAATTGCCGGCGCCATGCTTTCCGTGCATTCGTTGATAGGCATCGGAGAGGCTTTCCTTACCGTTGTTTTGATCCATGTCATGATTTCGATTCCCAAAACAGCGTCAGACAATAGATATTCATGGGCTGTCTTGGGCGGCGCTTTGTCTTTCGCGCTTTTAAGCCCTTTTGCCTGCACGTGGCCGGATGGATTGGAATGGGTGGGTGAGAAATATGGATTTCTCCATCAGATGGCGCCGACATTTGTCAGTCCGTTTCCGGATTATACCTTTCCCGCCATTTCCGACCCTTATTGGTCCACAGCTGTTTCAGGAATAATCGGAGCATTGGCCGTTTTTGTGATAGGGACGGCTTTTGTAAAGTTTTTGGTAAAAGAGGCCTAATTTGAAGCGCTTTGGTGTTTCCATAGAAGATGATCTCTTGGAGGAATTGGATCGCCTTGTCAAAGCCCGGAAGCTTCCAAACCGGTCCCAGGCGATCCGATTTTTGCTACGGCAGCGCTTGGTCGAAGAGAAATGGGACCACAACGAAAAAGTTAGCGGCTGCGTCGTTCTCGTCTATGATCATCATAAACGCGATTTATTAGGAAAGCTTGTTGCCACCCAACACGAGTATCAGGGCCTGATCCTTTCCAATCAACATGTTCACCTGGACCATCACAATTGTTTAGAAACGATTCTCTTAAAAGGCCCTGCCGGAGAATTGCGCAAGCTGGCGGATCGCCTGATTGCGCTCAAAGGTATAAAATCCGGCAAACTGGTTATGGCAGAATTGGGATGATTTTTTTTAATAAGGAGTAACACGATAATGAGAAAGGTATCACTATTATCCCTGGTCGTTTTATTAACGACAATGCCGTACTGTTTGGCAGATCAAAGTATCAGTCCGGAATGGAGTCCATCCTCAGCGGGACCCATTACGGCTTGGACAGCGCCTTTATGCGGTAAAGACAAATTTGTCGTTCAGCCGTTTTTTTTCTACAACAGAACAAGAGGGGCTTACAATTCTGACGGTCATTATGGTTCATTGGCTAAAGGTGATAAAAAATATCAGTACCAGCAGCAAATTTTTGTCCAATACGGTTTGACAGACAAGCTTGAGCTCGATGCTCAAGCAGTCTATCAGAAGAACTATGTTAAGCAGGACGGCGTCAGCGCTCATGAAGACGGATTTGGGGATAGCTATCTTTTTATGCGTTATTGCGCGCTTGAAGAGACGGAATGGCTGCCGCATATTACGGGGGTCTTTCAGCTTAAGATGCCTACAGGTAACTATGAAAACGCTGATTCCGATAAATTGGGCGCGGATCTGATGGGCGCTGGCTCAGGCGGAGGATCCTGGGATCAGGGATTCGGCATTGATCTTACAAAGAAACTCAAGCCGTTCATTTTTCATGCGGATGCGACGTACAGCATTCCTCAGCAAGTGTTTGTTGATAAAGTTAAAACACGTTACGCGAATTATCTTAATTATGATTTAGGTGTTGAGTATTACTTGCCAAAGGGTTTTAATCTCATGTTCGAGGTGAATGGCTTTTTGCAGGCAGATAGAAGAGAAGATGGGGCAAGGCTAGTTGATTCAAATATTAATTACCTGACCATCGCTCCCGGCATCGGGTGGTCAAACAACATGATTCAGACTTTGATAGCTTACCAGCGTGTCGTGACAGGCACAAATGCGGACGCGAACGATTCTGTCGTTGTCACGTTCGTCTACACATTTTGATTTGGGATAGCACTGGCATACCATCACTGTCCCATTAGACGCATCAAGACGAACCTAGATGGATAGGAATTTCAAAGCATCGTCAGTTCTATTTATTGACAGAAAAATTATTGTCTGCTCTAATATCCCCCATGGGGGGATAAGACTTTGAGATCTAAATTCGTCAAGGAAACTGTTAATCGTCTAAGCCGCTGCGAAGGTCACATGCGAGCGATTAGAGGAATGGTCGAGGACGGCAAATCCTGCGAATCGCTTTTTGTTCAGCTTGCGGCAGTTCGTTCCGCTGTTAATCAGATATCACTCAAAGTGTACGAGAACCATTTGGATAGCTGTATTTCCAAAAGAGGCAAGAGTTCTTCCAAAGAACTTAAGTTTATCTCACGCCTTATGCTGACAGGAAATCTGAAGTGAAAAAGATCTTTTGTGTCTTAATCGTTGGTTCTGTGATGTGTCTCTCGTTTATCGGTGCATTGACCGTTATTCCGCATGTGCACGGGAATGATTTGGACCATTCAACACATCAATCCTGTCCTGTTTATCAAATAGGGTTCCATTTCCCTTACGCGACTGTCGGGGCGATCTTTGCCGCGATTGTGACGCTTGGTTTTACTTTTATTTCTTTACGCAAAACCGTATTTTTCCGCTTCGGGGTTATTTTTGACACCCGCCTTCGTTCTCCTCCGGTGATTTTCTAAGAAAATTAGTCCAAGGTTTTTTAGTAAGTTCACTAACTTTTTTTGGGGGGATCATGAGAAATTTCATTATTTGTTTATTTTTAACCGGCTGTCTATGGAGCGGTTCTGCGCAGGCGAATCCATCGCTGGAAAGCCAGGTGGCCGAGTTAACAAAAGCAGTTCATGGGCTTCAATTGGTTGTTGAAAATCAGGCAAGAGAGATAGCGGAGCTAAAAGCAGTAAAATCTCCCGCGGGTCAGCCTTCAGCGCAAGTACCCGTATCCAGCGGTTCTAAAACGATCCAAGGGCGCTGGAATCCGGATATAGGAGTCGTCGGAGATATCGTCGCCAAGCTTGATAGCGGCAAAGAGGACGCGGAGGGCGCGGACCGTTTGGCGGTGCGTGAACTTGAGATCGTTTTCGGAAGTGCCGTGGACCCATACTCGCGTTTTGACGCTACTTTGGGTATTTCTGATACCGAAGAAATGGAGATCGAGGAGGCGTATCTGACTCGCTTTGCACTGCCGCTGGATCTGACGGCCAGGGTCGGGCGGTTCTTGCCAAGGATCGGCAAAGCGATCCCTGTTCACTTGGATAGCCTTGACACGGTGGATGAGCCGCTTGTCATCGCTAGGTATTTCGGGCATCACGGGTACAGTAAGAGCGGGGCTGATATTTCACGGCCGATCGACCTGCCATGGTCTCTGACGCATGAAGCGACGCTGGGCGTTCTAGAGGGAGGTAATGGCGAGGAGGGCACACTCTTTGGCGATACCCGCCGGCGTCCTACGCTGTACAGTCACCTTAAAAATTATATCGATCTGACCGATGATCAGGGTCTTGAGGTCGGCTTCTCCTATCTGACCGGATCCAGTGACGAAGATTCAGAGTTTGAGGTCTATGTTCTTGGGGCAGACGCGACCTGGATCTGGCGTTACGCGGATCAGAGGCATCTTAAACTTCAGGCCGAAGCGTTCCGCGTGAGCCGGTCGGGTTCCTTTGTTGAAACCGAAGATCCGGTCACGGGTGATATTTACTTCGATGATATTGACGACAACCGCAATATCTGGGGAGCCTATCTCTTGGCCGATTGGAGGTTCGATCTTCAATGGGCGGCGGGTGTGCGTTTGGATGATGTAAAGCTTATTAGCGACGCGATCGAAAATCCCGAATCAGGCGATAAAGGTATCACAGGGTACTTGACTTTTTATCAGAGCGAATTCGCTCGCTGGCGCGCTCAAGTAACTCATCTGGATCTGGCCTCGGGACAGGATGATAACCGGGTTCTTTTGCAGGGCACTTTCGCCATAGGCGAGCACAAACACAATATCTCATAAAAATTTTTGAAAGGGTGAGCACATGTTCATTTATTTTAATAAAGCTTTAAGGACAGTTTTATTGTTGTCAGCTATATTGGTTCTAATTTTTCAAAATCAAGCAGACCTTTTTGCCGCCCAGAGCCGTCTTCAAGTTGTCACGACGAAGACTTTTTTTTCGGATCTTGTCCGGCAGATCGGAGGTGAGCGGGTGCGCGCGCGGGCGATCGCGTCACCGAAGTTCAATATCCATTTTATTCAGCCCAAGCCCAGCGACGTGGCGGCCGTAGCGAAGGCGGACCTGTACGTTTTCTCGGGCCTTGACCTTGAGGCATGGTCTGACCCTCTGGTCGAAGCGGCCGGTAAGCCGGATCTCTTTCGCGGCGGATCCAGGTCCCTGGATATGTCCGAGGGCATACGGCTTCTGAACATACCGACAGGATCTATTTCCCGGTCGCAGGGAGATATTCATCTTTTCGGGAACCCGCACTACACGATGGATCCTGAAAATGCCCGGGTCATGGCGGCAACGGTCGCTAAAAAACTCATTGAGATAGACCCGGAGGGTGCTGAACATTATCAGGATAGAAAAAAAGTGTTTCTTGAGACGCTTGATAAAAAGATCGCGGAATGGAGAGCCCTATCGGCGCATTGCCGGGGAAAGGAAATATACGCTTATCACGAAAATACCGCGTATTTCGCGGATTTTCTTGGATTAAGATCAGAGCTATTTCTTGAACCCAAACCGGGCATTCCTCCCACGCCGCGGCAATTGGAACTCCTTGAGCGGCACGCGGCGGCGGGGCAGGTCAAGGCGATCGTGGCGGCGACTTATGAGTCGCGCAATGTGACGCAAGCGTTGTCTGAGCGCATCAAAGCGCCCGTTGTCATCATTATTCAAAATCCGGCAGAGATCCCGGGGACCGAAGATATTTTCAGTTTTTACGACTACAATATCAGGCAGCTATCAGAGGCGATCAAGTAATGGACGGGCTCTTCCATGTGATGGCGTGGCCTTTTCTGGCGTGTTTGATCCTGGCGGGAATTCACGTCTATCTGGGGTTGCATGTCATTGAGCGTCAGGTCATCTTCGTGGATCTGGCGTTGGCGCAGATCGCCGCTTTGGGGGCGGCGATGGCGCTGGTGGCCGGGCATGATCTAAACAGCGGGCAATCGTATTGGATATCGTTGGGTTTTACGGTCGCGGGGGCCGCGATATTTTCTCTGACTCGTTTTAAAAAACAGCGTATTCCCCAGGAGGCGATTATAGGTATCACCTACGCGGTGTCCGCGGCCCTGCTTGTTTTGGTTTTGAGCCGCTCCGGCGAAGGCGATGAGCATATCAAACAAGCATTGATCGGGAATATTCTTCTGATCACGTCATTGGAAGTTTTGAAGATATTGGTCATCTATTCGTTGATCGGCTGTTTTCTTTATGCTTTTCGAAAACAGTTTTTGATGATCTCCCAAGATCCTCAGGAGGCTTATCGCCGGGGACTGCGGGTGCGGTTGTGGGATTTTTTATTTTATACCTCTTTTGGAGTGGTCGTCACAAGCTCAGTCAAGATCGCGGGGGTATTGCTGGTATTCTCGTTTTTGGTGGTGCCATCCGCCGCCGCGATCCTTTTTTACCAAAGCCCACGCCAAAGGCTCATTTTTGGATGGATCGTGGGTTTTAGCGCGAGTGCCCTGGGAATGGCGGTCTCTTACTATTTTGATCTTCCAACGGGAGCCAGCGTGGTTTGCGCTTTTGGATCGATCCTTGTCGTATTAGCGATGATAAGGAAGTTCCAACCTTGACACCCGTCCACGACAGAGCTAAGGTGTCCGCAGGCATGGCGATTATTGGATCCATAAATACGGGGAGATATTATGCAAATGATCGGAGTGGCTTTGCTGCTGGTCGGGATGGGGATATTCGCACTTTTTGGCGGAGCGGGATTTCTGGCGTTCTTAATGGCTCCGGAAGTGCCGATGATTGTTAAGATCGCCATCGTTTCTTCTGCTATAGGCACATTGCTGATAGTTCTCTCTTCTTTAGGTAAAAAGGATAAATATGAGGAGGTAAAAAAATGATCGTTGTGACAGCCGATAATGTGGAAGGCAGAAGGATAAAGAGGGTGATCGGATTAGTGAAGGGCAACAGCGTCAGGGCGAAGTTTTTTATTCAAGATATCATCGCCGGGCTCAAAAATCTGGTTGGCGGTGAAATATCCGAATACACTCAGCTTATGGCTCAGTCCAGAGAGCAGGCCATGGACCGGCTCATAGAAGATGCCGAAAGCAAGGGAGCCAATGCCATCGTGGGGATGAGATTTACCACGGCATCGATCATGGCCTCCGCCGCAGAGATCCTCGCCTATGGAACAGCCGTTGAATTGGAATAAATAATTTTTCTAAAGAACCTGCCGGCCGGTTGCGACAATAACACCTGCCTATCCCAGGCCTAAGGTGTCCCCGTGGGACGGGGTGCGGTGAAGGGGTCCGGTAAAGGAAAATTTCTAAGCCAAGAGGGTGGTTTTCGAACTGACCCCGACAAGATCTGCAACCACTAGCGCCGTCTGACTGGGAAGTATTAAATACGGGACGTCGCCCCCCGGTATTAGGATGTTAACGCTTCCCTACGCCACGTTGCGCGGTAGTTGATCTTTGTGACCAATTTGTGACCAAATAAGATGAGACCCCTCGACACACTCGGCATACTCGAAAACCTTTCGAAAATATTTTTAGGTTGATTTCTTCTCTGAAAAACCGTAAGTTAACGCGACAGAAGGGGATGGGAGATTGTTGGCTCTCTATCCTTTGTGGATCCTAATTCCCAGCGATACCCAGATCCATTTATTCCTGCCTGATAACCGATTTGAATATTTATCTGAATGGCCCGGCTGGAGTTTAATGCAGAAGATAACATCAGGATACCGTGTTCCGTAAAAACCATGGGTCTTTTGCGAAGACCGCACCATCTTGATACCCCAAATTAGGATATCAAGTTCTTGAATCCATGGTCATTAAGCTGAAACATAAAATCTTCTGGGAAGCGGTCTAGGTTTCTTAAAACGTTCCGGTTTAATATGCGTGTTTCTACGTCATAGAGGGTCGCAAGCGGTCTTTCGCAGACCGTGATCGAAGAGATTCGGGCGGCGCATAATGAGCGTAATCCTATACAACCGGGGGCCGGTGCCACGTTGGATAACGGGGGGCTGGATGATTCTGGCACGGCAGTGCCGATTGCGGTGCGAAATGGCCAAATGCACACCGGCGATAGTTATGATTTTGTTCAAGGTCTTCAAGTTTCAGGGGTACTCGGAGTCAATGACATTTCATGTGTTATTTCCGCGTTCCCGGACATGAGCATTCAAGGTAATAATTGCAGCTATCAGACGGCCTTCGGGAGTTTTGAATCTATCACGACGGCACCTGTAAGTGGTTATGCCAAATTTCCGGCGGTCGATGTTGTTTCTGGGACGGTTTTGATATTTAAAACCGACAGCGGCAAATACGGAAAGATGAAGATAGTTACGGTGATGGCCGGGCTGAGTATTTTCACTTTTGACTATGCCGTTCAAACAGACGGCTCTACAAGCATCAAAACTTAACCTTTCATAAGCGGGACTAGTGCAAAATTTGGATTAAAGCGCAACACTTCCAAGATTTTCATATCTGTCGCCCCGCAAACCTCTCCGCGCCTTGTTTGGTCTCTATTAGAGTTTTCCGGGGTTTATAAACTTGATTTTTTAATTTAATCTTGTAACAATATGCTTAACAAAGATAAGAAAACTATGCAATATGTTTTAATTTATTATTTTTAGGCTATTTTTCTAAGTGATTTTAATAAAATTTTAATAGGATAGTTGTGACAGAAATTTAATAAGGTTGTGATGACAAAAAAAGTTCTTTTACTTTTTGTTATAGTATTTTCAGCGTGGGCATCTCCTGCCTCCGCTGCCATAAAATACTGGATCGGTCCGGCCGATGGCAGTTTTACTGCAAACGCCAACTGGTCACTCTCAAGCGGCGGAGGAAACGATACGACCGCTCCTACTGCCGCCGACATTGCCACATTCGATGGCGGCGGCAACACCAACTGCACCATAGACAGCGGGATAAGCGTTGCCGGTATAGATATTAAAACCACATATACTCTAGGCGCTATAAGCCAGGGCAGTAGCACCGTTGCTGTCGGCACCAGCCACTTTACTCAGGCCGGAGGTACATTTACCGGGGGCACCGTCGCCATAACTATCACCGGAAGTTTCATAATCTCTGGCGGGACTTTTACTTCCACATCGGGAGTGATGACAATTTCACAGAGCTTCACTAAGAGTTTAACTCCCACTTTTAACGCTAATGGAGGGACGGTTACTTTTGGGGGGACATATACGGATAGCACATCGATTAATGCTTCGGGGGTTACTTTTAATCTTGTAACGATCAACCGTACAATAAATGCTTTTTACATGAATCCGTCTGTTACTATCGCCAGTGGAACAACTATTCCGCTTGGTAGCACTCCTACGGTGACATTAAACAATACGTCCGCTGGTTATACGTATAATCTCACTAATAATGGCATAATTACAATCGGCACCGGTACGGCCACTTTAAATATCGATGGCACTTTAACTAACACGGGAACTATCTCAGGTGATGTTACAACTCTTGCTTTTAACGGTAATCTTACAAATAGCGGAACGGTGACATTTGCGAGTGTAACCCCTTCGCTTACTTTTAGTTTGTATGAATCTGGTGCTGGCACCGTTATCAATAACGGCACTCTTACCCTAACGAATGTTTCTACGATAACCACAGCAGGAGGTTTTACCAATAGCGCCCTTAAGACCATCACTACAGCTGCTAATCCCACATTCAATGTCGGAGGGGACTTTGTTATTTCAAGTACTAGCACTTTTCCGGTGAACATCACGCTTAATTTGAATGGGATATATTTGGTAAGCTCAACAATTGACGCTCCTTCAGTAACTTACGCTGTGCCGGTAACTATCAATCGCACAATGTCAAATTATGGTGCTTATACTCTTACTATCGCCAGCGGAACAACAATTCCGCTTGGCAACACTCCTACGGTAACTTTAAATAATACGTACGGTATCGGCAATACGTATACTCTCACTAACAATGGCATCATCACGACCGGCACAGGTACCGCCACTTTTAATATCGATGGCACTTTAACCAACACAGGAACTATCTCGGGCGATGTTACAACTCTTGCTTTTAACGGTAATCTTACCAATAGCGGGACAGTGACTTTCGCGAGCGTCGCTGCGCTCAATTTTAGCGCTTATGGTGATGGCGGTTTCGGTACCGTCACCAATAATGGCACGCTCACCTTTACCAGCGCCCCCACTATAACCACAGCAGGAGGTTTTACCAATAGCGCCCTTAAGACTGACCTTACCCCCAAAAA
>CAZAPB010000044.1:0-10724 GCA_964486835.1 uncultured Planctomycetia bacterium | reverse complement strand
ATGAGAGTTTTTTGGGAGAGCGCGTCTGGATTTCCAGGAGTGGGTATACGGGCGAGGATGGTTTTGAGATTTTTTCCACAAATGAGCTTGCTCCGCGGATTTGGTCTCTTCTTTTGTCGGAGGGTGGTCCGTTGGGAGTGATTCCTGCGGGGTTGGGCGCTAGAAATACTCTACGTCTTGAAGCGGGAAACCTGCTTTGCGGCAGTGATATGAATTCGTCCACCACGGCACTAGAGGCGGGTCTTGGCTTCGCGCTGTCATTTGAGAAAGCGGGAGGATTTGTGGGAAAAGAAGCGCTTTTACAACAAAAGATCCAGGGATTGAGGCGCCGGCTCATTGCTTTTAAAATGCTTGAGAAACCCATTGCGCGAGATCATTACCCAATATTTATGAACGGCGAAAAAATTGGCGAGGTCACCAGCGGTTCTTTTGGGCCGACGGTTGGAGCCAATATAGGACTGGGATACGTCAGCGCCGGGCATGACGGCGCGGGCAATGAAATCCAGATAGAGATTCACGGGCGCCTGGCCAAAGCCCAGATAATTCGGCGGCCGTTCGTTCCCACCAAGCATAAAAAAATTCAACAGGAGAGACCATGACTGATATTTCAAAGCTGAAATACACACAGACCCATGAATGGGTGGATCTTAAGGGTAATGTCGCCAGGGTGGGGATCTCCGAACACGCTCAAAAGGAGATATCGGACATTGTTTTCATCGAGTTGCCAAAGGTGGGTCGCGTCTTAAGGCAGAAGGACAGTGCGATGGTGATCGAATCGGTGAAGGCCGCTTTTGATATTTACGCGCCGCTTTCAGGCAAAATAACAAAGGTTAATGATGAGCTTTCCAAGCGTCCCGAGATTGTGAACCAGTCGCCGTATGAGAATGGCTGGCTTTTTGAGATCGAGTGTTCTGACCCTGCCGAGGTTGCCCAGCTTCTTTCCGAGGCTCAATACCAGGGGGCAAGGGATTCAGCGCACCACTAAAAATGCAATATATTTCGAATACCAACAACGATAAAAAAGCGATGCTCGAGGTGATTGGTGTCTCCAAATTCGAAGATCTACTTGTCAAGATTCCCAAAAGCCTGAGAGATTTCCGGATGAAGCTTCCGGAGGGGACATCGGAGCTTGAGCTTTTGCGCGAGATGGTTGAGATTGGCCGCCGGAATAAAAACTTCCACGATTATGCTTCCTATCTCGGCGGCGGAAATTATGATCATTTTGTGCCTACAGCTGTCGATGTGTTGGCGCATCGCGGCGAGTTTATTACTTCTTACACGCCGTATCAGGGCGAGGCTAGTCAGGGGACACTGCAGAGTATTTATGAGTATCAGAGCCTGATCTGTGAGTTGACGGGCATGGATTATTCCAACGCATCGATGTATGACGGCGCTTCTGCGCTAGCCGAGGCTGCTCTATTGGCGCTTCGTTCGACCGGGCGCAAAAAGATTCTGGTCCCGGATACGATCCATCCCGAATACCGCGCGGTTGTCCGGACGTACACTTCATGCCTTGAGGTTGAAATGGTCAGTGTTCCGATGGCCGTGGATGGCGGACTGGATATTCAGAGACTCAATCAATGTCTAGGTGATGACGTAGCGGCGGTGTTGGTGCAACAGCCCAATTTTTTTGGATTGCTTGAAGATGTGCGCGCGGTAGCGGAAGCCGCGCACAAGTGCGGGGCGCTTTTTATCGCGTGTGTGAACCCCATCTCTCTGGGTGTTTTGGAAGCGCCCGGTGAGTACGGCGCTGATATCGCGGTGGGAGAAGGACAGCCCCTCGGAAATCTTGTCTCTTTTGGCGGCCCTCATTTCGGATTTTTTACCGTCAAAGGCGACTTGCTGAGAAAAATGCCGGGGCGTATCGCGGGTATGTCGCTCGACAAAGCCGGGAGACGTTCTTTTGTGCTGACACTTCAGGCGCGTGAACAGCATATCCGCCGTGAAAAAGCCACTTCCAATATTTGCACTAACCACTCACTTTGCGCGTTAAAAGGTGCTATTTATCTCTCACTTCTTGGAAAAAAAGGTCTCAAGAAACTGGCGCTCTTAAATTTAAAGAATGCTCACCAGACTCATGAGGCCCTGCTAAAGATAAAAGGGGTCCGCGAGTTCTCAAAGAGACCATTTTTCAATGAGTTTCCGCTTTATTTGGACAAGGATGGCAAAAGCTTAGAATTGTCTTTGAGTGAGAATAAAATACTAGGCCCACTAGCCTTACAGGATTTTTATCCTCAGATGAAAGGCGCGCATCTTTTCGCGGTCACGGAGAACCGTACCAGCGCTGATTGCCGTAGGCTTGTAAAGGCGGTGTCTTTGTCATGAGCACTATCTCCGGGCCCTTGGCCCATTCAGAGGCGGCTTGCCGTGATGTAAAAGAAATGACCCCGCTTATTTTTGAGAGACATTCGCGTAACGAGGCTGACTGGTTGCCCGATCTGGGTGCCGACGAAGAAGCTATACTAAATATGATACCGCGGGAATACAGGCGCAAAAATGAAGCGGCTCTGCCTTCTGTTTCCGAGTTGGACGTAGTGCGTCATTTTACCGGTTTGTCTCAGAAAAACTTCTGTGTGGACGTCAATTTTTATCCCTTGGGGTCCTGCACAATGAAATACAACCCCAAATCGCTTGACGCGATTGCGGCGCTTTCAGCGTATGCACTGATTCACCCCTATCAGAGCCAGTCGCTGACGCAGGGCGCGATAAAAATTCTCTTTGAGATGCAACAGTTTCTTGTCGAGATCACCGGGATGGATGAGTTCACGCTTCAGCCGGCGGCGGGCGCCCAAGGAGAATTATGCGGACTTTTGATCGTCGGGGCCTATCATCGCCAGCGGGGAAGCGTCAAGACCAAGGTTTTGATCCCTGACTCCGCTCACGGCACTAATCCGGCAACGGCCGCGCTTTGCGGTTACCAGGTTGTTCAGGTCAAGAGCAATGCCCAAGGGCTCGTTGATTTGGCTGATCTTAAATCCAAGCTTGACCCCAGCGTCGCGTGTCTGATGATGACCAACCCCAACACTCTGGGCCTTTTTGAAGAGGATATAGTCGAGATAGCCAAAGCTGTCCACGCGGTGGACGGGCTTGTTTATTACGACGGCGCTAACATGAACGCTCTTTTGGGCATCTGCCGTCCCGGCGATATGGGTTTTGATATTGTGCATATCAATCTTCATAAGACTTTCGCGGTGCCACACGGTTCCGGCGGACCCGGGTCAGGGCCTGTCGGCGTAAAAAAACACCTGATCCCTTTTTTGCCCTCGCCAAGGATCCTTCGGGAAGGGGAGGGCTATTATTTTGAGAAGAATGCGCCATCATCAATTGGTAAATTGCGTGCTTACTATGGAAACTTTGGAGCTATCATCCGCTCGTATGCTTATATTAAATCGCTGGGCGCGGAAGGGCTCAAGGCTGTCTCGGAGAACGCAATTATCAACGCCAATTATTTAAAGACACGCCTTAAAACAATCTATGACGTGCCATATGACGGCGCGTGCATGCACGAGTTTGTGATGTCGGCGACACGGCAGAAAAAGCGCGGCGTGCGCGCTTTGGACATCGCCAAGAGGATGTTGGATTTTGGAATACACGCGCCGACGGTATATTTTCCGCTTATCGTTGAAGAGGCGATGATGGTCGAACCGACCGAGACTGAATCCAAGGAAACTTTGGACGAATTTATCCGTACTCTCCAGCGGATCGAGGACGAGATCGAGCGGGACCCCGGCATAGTGCTTGACGCACCGCACACGACGCCGGTAAGCCGCATTGATGAAGTTCTTGCGGCCCGTCATCCGAATTTGCGCTATAAAGCCTGATGGGGTTCGATTGATTTACCGCCGTGGTTTTAAAATCCAGTAAGATGCCCAGCTCCCGCAAAATCCGTCTAGTCTTGGATTCGCCGCACTCCGCCACTTTTAACATGGCCGCCGATGAGATGCTGATGGAGGGGCAGAGACTGGAAACATCTGTGCCAACTTTGCGGATTTATTTTTGGAAAGAACCCGCCATTTCCATCGGTTATTTTCAAGATGTGACAAGGACGGCTAGGCGATTCCCCTCAAAAAAAATCGGAGGAGGTATCGTCAGAAGAATAACCGGGGGAGGACTTGTACAGCACGGCGACGATCTTACTTTCTCTCTAACACTGAAGGACAACGATCCTTTATTACCCGGCGATGTGAAGTTGTCTTACATGAGGGTCAATGAGGCTTTGCGAGCCGGACTTAAGGAAGAATACCGGCAGATGGAGTACGCCGATTGCGTTACAGCTTCGTCAGCCAGGGGGGATAATGAGCTTGTTTGCTTCGAAAAACCTTCGCGCTACGATCTTTTGGTTGACGGAAAAAAAGTTGTCGGAGCCAGTCAGAGACGCAAGGACGGAGCCATTCTTCACCAGTCGACTGTTTATCTTAAAGAGCCAAGGCCTTTTTTGACAGAGAAGATAATTGACGGGTTTCGCGATCTGTGGGGTGCTGAGTTCGAAGAGAGGCATTTTGACAATGCTGAAATGGCACGGATACGAGTTATAGAAAAGGAGAGATACGGCAAACCTGACTGGGCATCGCCAGTTATTGTTTCGTAGCGTTTTTTTTAGAAAGTTCTTTTTTTTCGTAGCACTCACAGCAGTTGTAAATAGGCTTAGCCAAGACGCGGTCATACCCGGCATCTACTACGACCCGGCTGACTTTTTTTGTCTGCTTCCCACAAGTGTCACATTTCATGAAATTAGACTAACAAACAGTGTTCTGGAAGTCAAATACTTGACATTGATGAACAAACAAGTATAGTAAATCAACAAAGTATTTTTTTCGGAGATCCTAATTAAGATGGTCGCAGGACAGCCAAACGGAACAGTACAACCGCAAGCGCAGCAACAGACCCTTCAAGATCATGTGAACATGGGTCAACAGCTCTTGGTTCCCAAGAAGATGTTCTTCACTAAGGGCGTAGGATCTCATAAGCATGAACTGCGTTCATTTGAGCTGGCTTTGCGCGATGCGGGTATTGAAAAGTGCAATATCGTGCATGTTTCCAGTATTTTTCCTCCCAATTGTGAACTTATCTCCAAAAACGAGGGGCAGAAGTACATTTTTCCTGGCATGATCACGTTCGCGGTCACTGCGCGCACTTCTTCCAATGAGGCCCGTCGTTTGATCGCGGCTTCAATCGGTTGCGCAATCCCCTCTGATCCCAATACCTTTGGCTATCTCTCCGAGCATTATGCTTATGGCCAAACGGAGAAGGAAGCCGGTGACACCGCGGAGGATTTGGCTGCCGCGATGCTGGCATCAACGCTAGGCATTGATATTGACGAGGACAAGAGTTGGGATGAGAAAGAAGAAATCTTCCGCATTTCTGATAAGATTGTGAAAACTACCAATGTGACCCAATCCGCCATGGTTGAAAAAGGCGGCTACACAACGGTCGTCGCGGCTGGGGTTTTCATATTTTGATCGTTAGTTTCTGAAACTAGCCACTTCAATAAAATCGAGTAACGCTGGCCTGCATTTTGAGTTATATTTTGTTAATCAAAATATAGTTTTTTTAATTTGTTATTTCCCTTTAAAAAGTACTATAATAAGCACAAGTATGTACTGAGGGTCCATGAAAAAATCAAAACCAAAAAATAAAAGTAATGTTTTCTCCCGCGCGAGATCATCTAAAGCCTCAAAGGCTATCAGCAAGATCATCAAGAAAATTAGCAGAATAGGAAAGAAGCGTCCGACGCGTTCAAAGCTTGCAAAAAAAACCAGCACCAATAAATTAGTTCTCAAGGAAAATTTTGTAAAGCTTGGCGCCGAAGCTCAAAAAGAGGTGTTGAGTGCGCAACCATCCGAGCAACAACTACCTTCGCATTACTCGGAGAACAAGCTTACACTTTTAGTCCGAGACCCTTGGTGGCTGTACTCCTACTGGGAAGTAACGCCCTGGCGCGAAGCTGAAGTTGCCGCCGAGATTGAACGTCTGGGCCTTGGCCGTGAGAAGACAGTGCTTAGAGTTTATGACATCACCGAAGCGTCGCCGGAAAAGACAAAGGTTTTTTTTGACATTGAGATTAATCACTTAAATAGCAATTGGTATATAGATGTTGGTTCTCCTGACAGAGAATGGATCGCGGAGATAGGCTACAAAACTCAGAATGGCCGTTTTTTTGCTCTGGTCCGTTCGAATGCGGTCAAGACGCCTCCTTTTGGCATATCGGACGTGCTGGATGAGGAGTGGATGATGCCGGATGAGATGTATTTCAAATTATTGGGAATCATAGGAGGATTTGAATCGGCCGGCGGGTCGCTTCAGGTCCGAAAGATGGTAGAAAAATACATCAGACAATCGGCCTCTTCTGAAACGGTAGCACAGCTTTCAAAAGCCAAGCCGGTTTCCTAAAGCAACTAAAAGGAATTTTTTAAGTGCCACAAGGCTATTTGTCCGTCGTATTGCATGCGCACCTGCCGTATATACGCCATCCCGAGCATGAACGCTTCCTGGAAGAAGAGTGGTTTTACGAAGCGATAACCGAAACCTATATTCCCCTGATAAAGATGATGCGTGCGCTTGTGCGCGACGGAATTGATTTTCGGATGACGATGTCGCTGACACCGACGCTTTTGTCGATGATGACTGATGACCTTTTGCAGACGCGGTACGTGAAGCATTTGGACCGGTTGATTCAACTGTGTGAAAAAGAGATGACGCGGACAGCGGGGGATAGCCGCTTCCATCCGTTAGCGAAGATGTACCACACGCTTTTTTGGGAAGCGCGCAACATTTTTCATGAATACGGCAGGAACCTGGCCCTGGCGTTCCGGGAATTTTCGGATCTGGGGAAACTTGAGATCATCACCTGCGGAGCGACGCATGGATTTTTACCGCTGATGCAGGTACAGCCTGAGTCTGCTCGCGCGCAGATCAAAGTCGCGGTTAGCACGCACGAGCGTGTGCTTGGTCGCCGTCCGCGGGGCATCTGGTTGCCGGAATGCGGCTACTATTCGGGCGTCGATGAGTATTTAAAGGACGAGGGCATTCGCTTCTTCATTGTCGATACACATGCGGTTCTTTTTGGCGTGCCGCGGCCTAAATATGGTGTTTTTGCGCCGGTCTACTGCCGGTCGGGCGTGGCGGCTTTTGCGCGCGACATCGAATCCTCCAAGAGTGTTTGGAGTTCAGAGGAGGGCTATCCCGGTGATGCGCTTTATCGTGAATTTTATCGCGACATTGGCTTCGATCTAGATTATGAGTATATGCGGCCTTATCTGAATGGCGACGGTTCGCGTATTAACACAGGCATTAAATACTACCGTATCTCCGGCCCCGGTCGCAAAGAGCCGTATTCGCCAAAGGCGGCGAGTGAAAAAGCCGCTGAGCACGCGGCAAATTTTGTTTTCAACCGCTGTAAGCAGGTCGAGCATTTACAGGGGATCATGGGGCAGGCACCAATTATTGTTTCGCCGTATGATGCGGAGCTGTTCGGGCATTGGTGGTTTGAGGGGCCTCAGTGGTTGGAGTTTCTGTTTCGCAAGATTCATTCCGATGGGGACGTTTTCAAATCAATCACTCCTATCGAGTTTTTGCAAATAAATCCAAGAAATCAGGTTCTCACTCCTTCGTTTTCGAGTTGGGGACACAAGGGATATTCCGAAGTCTGGCTCAACACCTCCAACGACTGGATTTACCGCCATTTGCACAAGGCTGGCGAGCGGATGATCGAGTCCGCCAAGGCTAATCCGTCCGCAGAAGGCGCGCAAAAACGCGCGCTTAATCAGATGGCCCGGGAGCTTCTTTTGGCTCAGTCCAGCGACTGGGCGTTTATCATGAAAACCGGCACGCACACAAAATACGCTGAAACGCGGACAAAGACTCATTTGAACCAATTTGAAAAATTGTGGAAGGATGTTTGTAACAATTCCATAGACATGCCCAACCTCGAAAGAATAGAATCTATCGACAATATTTTTCCGGAAATTGATTACAGGGTGTATTCTTCGAACCATTAACAAAAAGGAGATTGGCTATGCGCAATAAGGCACAAATTTGTTTCATGTTATTGGCAAGTTTTTCATTGGCGGTGGGATGTTCGACCGCTCCGAGAAGAGAGAGGCCCGTTGATGTCCAGCCGGTAGTTCAGGCGCCTCCGGCGTTCGCTCCCGTATCCGGACCCACGGCCGAGGAAGAAAGACTGAGGTTGCAACTTGAGGAAGAGCGGGCCTCACGCGCCAGGGCCGAGGCTGACAAACAGGCTCTTGCTGATCAGTTGGACCAGGCGCTCGCTACTAAAAAGGCGGCTTCTAAAAAAACATCTCAGGATTCTTACCTCAAATAAAAATGAATATAAACAGTGATTTGAATCCGACTCCTGAAAAGAAAGAGCTTTGGATATTCAAGCGCGGAGTGGTCATTGCGGGGCTTGTGATATTTGGGCCGTTTGCTTTGCCGCTGATGCTAATTAGCTCTCATTTTTCGCTTCGCGCCAAGATTATCGTGACTGCAGTGGCCGCTGTGTTGGCCTATCTTTCCTACCAGTACACTCCCATGCTGATTGATTCTCTGATGAAGCAGTATGAGACGGTTCTTGGAGCAAGGCAGTTTTGATTGATTGGCGAGCCTGAGGCTTGGTGAATAGGCTTTCCGCACAGAGCGCGTGATATAGTACTAAAATGCACGCAGAGGGCTATCGTTATTTTTAACTAGATTGGTAACGTTGATTCTGGGTGTTAAAAATCCCAAAGGCTGCTAATGCATTATTTGGGATAATGACAAGAGGATGATGTTTACCAAGAGCGAATTTGATCTGGAGTAGTTTTTGTTTTTTTTTTTTTTTTTCCTGCCTGCCGGCAGGCAGGGAACTGGCAAGGTTATAGGTTCCCCGCTTCAATGGATTGCATGAATTGTTCTTTTTTATTTAACAAAAAATTTGCGGAAGTGGCGGAACTGGCATACGCGCAGGTCTCAGAAGCCTGTGCCTCACGGCTTGAGGGTTCGAATCCCTCCTTCCGCATTTTTTACGGCCACAACATTGCTAAAGGCACAGAGTGAAGCATTCAGTTAGCACGCTCTAAATGAAAAAACATATTTACTCAATATCCGCCGGGTTGTTATTTTCTGCATTTTTTTTAGCTTTTCCTTCCTATTACGAATCCTCTGACTGGATACAAAAAACCTCTTTACAGACACGCGATCTTTTTTTTCGTATACGCCGGTGGTCTTCCGGAGCACCGGATAAGGCCATGAACGTGGTGATTATCGCAATTAATGAAGAATCTTGCGAAAAATTAGAATCCCGGTGGCCCTGGTCACGTCGTACTTTCGCGGTGATGATCGATCATTTGCGTCAGGCCGGCGCGCGGGTAGTGGGCCTCAACGTCTCTTTTACGGGCCTCGAGAGCAGTGATGTCGATTCAACCGAATTTTTAGCACAGGCAATGAAGTCGCATGGCAATGTTGTTATCGGTGCCACCTTTAACAAGAACAACTCGATGGTTCGCCCCAATTCACTTATCGCGCAAGCGGTATCGCGATACGGTTATCTGGAGAAGATTATTGATTCTGATTATGTTATTCGCCGCAGTTATGTGCTAAGACCCTATGAGCGGACAGGGGAATTTGAGAGCTCTTTCCCTCTGCAGGTGGCGGCGGCTGCGGCTGGGAATTCGGGAATAGGCAATATAAAATTTGATAAGGATCTTGGATTTGTCACAACCGGAGATCCGCATGCGGGACTTACCGTTGATCAGGGAGGAGCTTATGCGATTGACCACACGGCGCTAGGGTCGGATTTTAAGCATATTTCTGCCTGGAAAATCGTGCAGAACAAGTTCAACTCTGCGGATGTACGCTGAAAGATCGTGCTGGTGGGTCTGACGTCCGCGCTTTTTGCGGATCAACACCCGACGCCGCTGGGCACTATGGCCGGAATTGCTATCCATGCCAACGAATATCTGGCGATAGAGTCGGGCAGGAATCTACGCCTGGTGTCACAGGGATTCGTCTGTTTTTTTTCATGGGTATTGGGTCTTCTGGTTTTAGAGGTTTTTCTTTTTCAGGGTATTTGGATCGGTGTGGCATTTTTTGGGCTCGCGTTCGTTGGCGTCTTTCTTGGGACGCAGACGCTACTGGTCAGAGATTATGTTCTTGAGCCATTTCTCATGCTTTTTGGTCCGATGGCCGGACTTGCGGGTGGTTTTATTTCTAATTCTGTCCGTTTGTTCCTGGTGAACCGGGGACTCGAGACCAAGATTATTCATGATAAACTCACAGGTCTTTATAATTATGATTTTCTCCGCGAGAAGCTCGAAGACGAATGGAGAAGATCAAAAAAGAATAAACGACCGCTATCGCTTGTTATGACAGATCTTGACCGATTTAAAAGGATCAACGACATAATGGGGCATGAGACAGGTAATGACATGATCAAGAGGGCCGGAGCGGTGCTTAAACATTCCGTCCGCGGCTATGATATAGTTGCGCGCTACGGCGGTGATGAGTTTTTTGTGCTTTTATGGCAGACGGGACATGAAGAGGCGTATGCTTACCGGGAACGCCTCCGGAAGGCTTACCATGAAATGGCGCAGTCCCTTGAAGATCCCAGGCTTCATGATTCCTCGATCAGCATCGGCATCGCCACGTTCAACCCGGGCATTGATCCCAAGCGACCGGAGAGCGCGCAAAAATTACTCGAAGAGGCTGATCGGGATCTACTGATAGACAAAGAAAGCCGCCGCAAA
>CAZAPB010000043.1:0-10997 GCA_964486835.1 uncultured Planctomycetia bacterium | reverse complement strand
TCAAAAGAGAAACCCTGAAGGGCCGGCCTATGGCGGACGGTATTTTCATTAAAAAACTTGAGAAGAGGCTTGGGATTCAACTGCAGATAAAACGGCCGGGGAGGCCAAGAAATAAATAGGTGTCTGTCCCTAATTACTACAAAGACGCCGCTGAAAAATGATGCCGGTGGCAGTAGGAGAGGATCTCCTTGTCATGCGTGATCAGCGTCGCGTTGATCTGCTTGGCGGTAGCGACGAGGATCCGGTCGGCGGGGTCGCCGTGAATACTTCCGGGAAGCAGCGTGCTTTCAAGAGCGATCTCGGCAGTGACCGGCTCAACAATAATTCCCGGAGCTCTCAAAGCTTTAAAGACCCATTCTTTGGTATCGCAGGTAAAAGCGATCCTATTTTTTGATACAAGCATTCCGATCTCCCATATAGAGATTGACGATAAACGGACACTCGAGGTGGGGGTAAGTTTTTCAATCAGTTTTGTCAGCGCGGGGGAGACGGCTTTTGATACTCCGCTCACCAGCCACAACCAGACATGTGTATCCAGAAGCACCAGGTTTTTAATACCCTCTTCTTTAGGGTTATTCATCGGCGTTCCATTTTTCGCCGGTACTCATAATATCCCCGTGAATGACAACGGTATCCTTCATTAAACCAAAAAGAAACTGTTGTGGGGCCTCGTCAACAGGGACCAACTTTGCCACGGGTTTTCCAAATTTCGTAATAATGATCTCTTTGTGATATTTCTGAACCTCATCCATCAAATGAAGGCATTTAGCCTTAAAAATACCAGCCGGGATATTCATAACCAATTTCTCCTATGACCATAGTAATAATACCATGGTTATATTTTATTGTCAAATAGGGTGCATATCCCTATAAAAAATAGTCTATTGATTCCTTATAATTCCTTTTGTCAATTTTATCTATTAGTATTAGAATATAACTATTAGTAGCACATTATGGAATAGTGATGGGCCGATTGCTTTTTAAAAAGGTTCATCAAAGGGAAGATTTTCAAAAAAATAAAGAGGCTGAGTGAGAAAAAGCGGTCTTATTCGTCGATATAGGAAAGCGGTTGCGACAACGCTTCTGGTGTTGTTTGCCAGTCATGATGTTTTTGCCGCTGGTTTGACGCTCCAACCCGGCGCGACTCTTACCTTAACCGGCGCTCCTACCGTAAGTCTTGCCGGAGACCTTCGTAACCAAGGATCGATTGCCGCCGGAAGCAGTACGGTGGTTTTTTATGGGAGTGGTTCGAGTGCCGTTGAATCGGGCCTATCGAGTCTGAATAACCTTACAATACAGAAAACGGCGGCCGCTGACGGGGATGATAACGTTACTGTGCAGCTTGACCCGCTGGCGGTGACAGGCGTGACTACAATCCAGGACGGTGAATTGATACAGGGGGGAGTTGATCTTGCTCTTAATGGAATTACGTTGGCGGCGGCGGGGAAATATACCAATATTGGAGCGGCGGATCTATATCTTTCGGGACCTGTCGCCAACAGCGGCACGATCCTTTTTGACGGCAATGGCATTGGCGCGGGTCAACCGGACGATATTTTAATCCGCAGTTCAGTCAATGGAACACAAAGAAACTGGCAGGGGCCCGGCACATTCAGTATGACTGATGTGGATGTGATGGACCAGACGTGCTTGGGAGGCAATCCGGGCAGTATCACCGTTGTCAGTGGCACTGATTCGCTCAATAACATCAATTGGTTTGCCGGCAGTCTGGCTGGAACCGCGGTATCGCTTGCTTCCCTATCCGCTGGGGCGACTTCAAACAATACGATCAGTTTTACTGTCGCTAACAGTCTCCCTGCAAATGGAAAAATTCAAATTACTTATCCTGCCGGGTTTGACATCAGTGGTGTTGGCGCGGTCGCCACTTCCGCGATCATCGACGGGACCTTCACGGTCACTTTGGATGCGCCAAGCCGTGTGGTGACGATCACGCGTAACAATGACGGCACCGCTTTGGCGCCCGCTACGGTTGTCAATGATCTTGTGATCACAGGCGTAAAGAATCCGGGATCGGGGGGATTGACCGGGACGTTTGCAATCTCTACGCTGGATCAGACGAACGCGCTCATTGATTCCGGCACTGCCGCTGGCGTGATTATTACGTCGGGCGCTATAAGCGACGCCGCTGTCACTCTGGGTTCATCGATCACGGGCCAGACATCCAACAATACTTACACTTTCACCACCGCCTACTTAATTCCGGTCAACGGGTATGTCAAAGTAGTTTATCCGGCGGGATTTGATATTTCAGGGGCGGCGTTTGTCTCGGCGGCTCCTTCACTGGGTGGGGCTCCGGTGGTGTCAATCTCAGGTCAGGAGATGACCATTCAAAATACGACGGGAGGCGTCATCGTCGCCGGCGCTTTTAATATAGTTGTTAGCGGGGTAGTCAACCCGGTCGTGGCTGGGTTGACCCCTGTTTTTACGATCTCTACTCTGGATGCTTCCAATAATCCTATTGAGTCAGGCACGGCTCCAGGCATCAATATCACAGCGCCGGGTTCTTTCGCGTACAACAGTATCAACTGCCTGGCGGTTTACAATGGTTATATGTACGCCGGCAGCGGCGCTACCGCCGCGGGAAATCCAACGGCCAAGATCTTTCGCACTTCTGACGGCCTGACATGGACGCAGGTGAATACTACCGGTTTTGGCGATGCCAATAATATTAGCGTTAAAACTTTGGCTACGTGGAATGGCAAGCTTATTGCCGGTACTGAAAATACCGTCACCGGCGGCCAGCTTTGGTTATCCGTCGACGGTACGACTTGGACCAAGATCAACACCGATGGTTTCGGGAATGCGGATAACCGGATAATTGGCGCTCATGTGATCTATCAGCAAGTTCAACAGGAAAATGCCGGCGGTCTCTATTTTTCGACGGCCAACTCCGTTAATGGGGCGCAGATCTATGTGGACCCGATGACTTCAACCCTGTCGATGACAGGCAGTAAGACCCAGGCCTCGGTTGGCGATATCATCAGTTATCAGGTGACAATAAAAAATTTCGCGGTCAACGATCTGCAGAACGCGCGGATAATCGATAATCTTCCTCCGGGTTTTTCGCTGGTCTCTGATTCTGTCTATCTCGACGGGGTACCTTTCGGAAATGTTACTGGTACGACGACGCGCATTTTCAATATCAATTCAGTCAATGTTGGTCAGACAAGAACACTGGTTTATCAACTGCGTGTGGGGGCGGGCGTCGAGCCGGGCCAAAAATATAAGAACACCGCGACTGCTTCCGGCACTGTTCTGGGTGTTACGACAAATTATGCCGAAGCTTCCTGGGAAGTGTTGGTCATCGCGGATCCTGTGTTTGATGAGGGAACGGTTATTGGTAAGGTTTTCCATGACAAGAACGGCAACGGCAAGCAGGATGCCGGTGAAATAGGCGTGCCCAAAGCGCGGCTTGTCACCGAAGAGGGCATCATCATTACTACTGATGAGGACGGGCTGTATCACCTGATGGGTGTGTTGCCCAAGAGGCACCTGATCAAGATCATGCCCAAATCCTTGCCTATCGGCTCCTATGTCACGACGCCGGAAGAGGTACTTTTTGAGACGACCAACGGCCTTCTGAGCAAGGTCAATTTTGGTGTGGCGTATGCCGAAGATGAGACCGTATTGCCACCCATCCAGGAGTCGCCGATCCGCGCGCGCTTCAACGATCTTTTTCATAACCGCGTGGTCAAAGAAGCCTTTTTCCTGAATATGACCGAGGGGGAGATCAGCGCCAATAGCGTCAAAGGCAATGAAAGTATTCCCAGGGTCAACGGCCGCCAATACGCCAACCCCATGGCCCATAGCGGCCGCGCCGCCTATTATCTGGACGCCAAGCTCGCGCGTGATTTTCGCCTGGTCTCGTCGCTGGATACGGACCGGCGGCAAAAACGGCTTTTCCGCAATTTTGACATGAGAAATTATTATCCTATTTATGGCGACGGCTCTGAAGCAGATTACTCAATGACCGAAACTCAGGGCAAATTTTACGCTCGCCTGCAGAAAGGCCCTTCCTACCTTCTATGGGGCAATTATGATACCGGCATCACCGATTCGGAGGTCTTGCAATACAGCCGCACCCTTTACGGCCTTAAAGGACGCTACCAAACCGAGGCGCAGACACGCTTCAATGAGCCTTATCACAAGACCATCCTATTCTCGGCGCAGGCGCATCAGGTGGCGGCGCATGACCGTTTTCGCGCCACAGGCACTTCGCTTTATTATCTTAAAAATAGAAATATCGTCGAAGGGACTGAGCGCGTGAAAGTCACCGTTGAGAGCGAGGATACCGCTTTGCCGCGTCAGGTGATCGAGCTCTCACGTGAGGATTATGTCATTTATTATCCGGAAGGCCGTGTTATCTTGAAAAATCCGGTACAAAGCTACGCGTCCAGCCAAAGCATTGTGCATGACGATATTCGTCAGGGCGATCCGGTGTATCTGACCGTTGATTATGAGTACGAGTCCAAGGATTTCTTTGAAAAATCTTCCTTTGGGGGAAGTGTCACCCAGCATTTTGGCGATCATTTCTCGCTTAGCGGCGTGCAGGTTCGCGAAGGGAAAACCGATGATAATTATGAGCTGCGCGGTATCAGCGCCCAGCTCAAGCTCGATGAGGCCAATACGATCATTGCCGAATACGGGATCTCACAGGCTGAGAGTATCTCAAGCTACATTTCTGATAACGGCGGCTTGAGCTTTAGCCGTGTTTCTTCCGCTGGCAATACCCGAGGCGAGGCCCTTAATATTGTCGCCAAAAATCAGTGGAACAAGAATTTTTCGACTGAGTCTTACTACAAGAATATCGGTGCCGGCTTTTCGCAGACGAGCCTGGTGGAGAAAAGAGGGACTGAGAAGATGGGCACCAAAGCGACCTATCTTTTGACTGAGGCGACCAAAGCCCAAGCCAGCCACGATGTAACCACCTATAAAGACGGCCTTCTTTTGACGCCTTCCTCAGTGCCCGGTTCTCGCCGCGAGGCAACCAGCGCCGCTCAGGTGTCCCATCAGTTGGATGAAAGGACCCTGGGCACTTTGGAGATAAAGGACACGAGGATATCTGATTCGATCAATCCCAACGTGACCAACAACGGTGCTGATTTTGGCAGTCAAAATACCACCAATCTCGCCGCTCAGGCCGAACGTCAGGTCAATGAGAAGTTCAAGCTTACCGGTCGCCAGCAGATTACCGTGGGAGGCGAAGCCAATAATCAGACGGGCCTGGGCGCCGACCTTAAGATTGACGAAAAAACAGATGTCGGCCTGATCCAGACCGTCGGTAGTAAAGGCTACTCGACCCAGGGTATATTGTCGCGACAGATCAATGATAAGGAAACGATCTATCTCTCGGCTAACTCAGGCAGCGGGCTGGGATCGCGACTGGAGTTTGGCGAGAAAGGCCTTCTCAACCAGAGCTTTACGCTTGGCCGATCGATGCAACTGGATGAAAAAACCACCGTCACCCAGGAGACTTCTCTGGGTAAGATGGCCGAAGACAAGGTCAGAGAGAAGTCGAAGGATTTTCTATCGAAATTTCTTACGTTAGAGCGAGAGTTGACGAAAAATCTGAGTATGCGTATTTCTCTGGAAGCGGCGGATTTAAACCAGAACACCGGCGATCTTTTGAGAAACGCGTTCAGCGCGTCACTCATTTACACCAACAACATGATCAAGAACAGGCTCAAAATCGACTACCGCAAAGAGAACGGTTCCTCCAACGGCATGAGCCAGACGTATTTGGAGAACGAGTTTGAGTATCAATGGCTTAAAGACGTCACGCTTCTTTCCAAGACAAAATTCGCGTCTACCTCTGATCAGATCTCTCTGGGACTGGCCTCATTCAGCGAGATCTCGCTGGGTTTTGCTTTCCGGCCGCGCCGCTGGGACCGATTCAATATGCTCGCGCGTTACGTGCATCTTGCCGATGATCCGCTGAGTTGGCAGACCACCGAGTTTTTCAATGCGTCCAACCAGTCCAACTCGGATGTATTCGCGACGGATTTTGTCTACGACGTCACCGATCGCATGCAGTTGGTCGAAAAACTTGCTTTGCGCCTGAGGACCGAGCGTATCGATCCAAATCCCGAGCGTCATTCGACAACGTCCCTATGGGTTAACCGTTTGAATTACGCTCTCTATCAAGGTTGGGGGGTGGCCGGAGAATTTCGTCTGCTCAATGAACATGAGAGCGAGACTTTAAAAGGCGGTTTTCTTTTTGAAATTTACAAGGACATCCAGGGTATCGCGCGCGTTTCAGTGGGTTACAATCTGACCGATTTTACCGATGATCTGACTGATTGGGATTATCAGGCGCAAACCGTTTATTTCCGTGTTAATACGACGATGGGTTCATCGTCACTCACCAAAAAACAGGTTGCCAATTAAGATGATGATCTATGACCGTATTTTAACGGCGCGGATCATTTTTTTTTGCGCTCTATTTTTTTCCACGTCGGCTTACGCGGCGGATAGTCCCAATATAGGACCGGTTGAGATCTTGCAAGCCCAGGGAAAAGTTCTGTACCGTGTTTCCGCGATGGACCTGTGGAAGCCCGCGGGAAGCGGCGTCCAGCTCAAAACCGAAGGCGAGATCTCAACCGGCCCTAACGGTTTTTGCTTACTTGGCATGGGGTATCGATCAAGGAATGTTATCCGCCTTTCGGAAAATACGCACATGCTTGTTAAGTCTATAGATCCGCCCGCGCTTGGTATGAGAGAAGGTAAGACGATGGTTTGGCTTCGTGATCTCAAGGCCGACTCATCTTTTCAATTAGCTACACCGACAGCGGTAGCCGCCGCGCGCGGTACCGGCTGGTCTCAGACGCCTTCTCAGATCATTTGCTTTGAGGGTGCTGTGCATGTCAAAGGCATAAGCGGCAAGGAAGCTGATCTGGTCGAGAACCAGGGGGTTGCCGTAAGTTCTGACGGGACCTTGGGGAAGATGGCCCCGGCCAAACCGGACAGTGTGCTTGATTGGCAAAGCTTCGCGCGAGCGGTCCATACCCAGGATGGCTCCGAAGATTTTGTTTTTGTAAAAAACGAGGAAAGCGGAGCGGTTTTAAAATTCTATACCCAGCTTGAAAGAAAAGAGTATAGGACTACCGAGATCGATGAAAAAGAATATCAGGTCCGCGTTAATAGGGAATATGAACCGGTAGATAAGGAATCGATCACGCTTGAAAAGGGGTTGATTAAAAAGGTTGATATCATTTATGCGGATCTATCGGGACCTGGCTCCAGGAATATTGCTGAGATCCGTATTTTGACTAAAGTGTCTGTGCGGTTTGAAGAATCAGACACATTTTATGGCCTGCGTTTTGACCTAAAGGATAAATTCGGCACTCTGCGTGAAGAGGAAAACGACCAGATGCCTCCCCCGCTGCCTGAGCCTGCCAATGAAGCCGCGGTTAGAGGGCCTGACCAGACAGCCGCCAGCCCGAAATCTATCACCAGCTGGAATCAGGTTAACGCCAGTGGTTTTGGTTCGGCTAATAACACAGATATTCCCGCGATGTCGGAGTTCAGAGGATTTTTGTACGCTGGTACGGTTAATGCAGCGGCGGGCGCCAAACTTTTTCGATCATCCAACGGTGGTGCTTTTGAAAATGTAGACCTGACAGGCATGGCGGGATTCGCGGGTAATGTCGCAATCAAGTCGATGACCGTATATCCGGTGCCTGAGAGCGCTTCCACAAGACTTTATTTGGGTTCGGCGCAGGATACGGCATCGGGGGTTGCGGGCTCGGTTTTTGTGACATCCGATGGCACGTCTTTTTCAGACCTGACAGCCGGTGGAAAGTGGTCAGTGGCCAATGACGGCGCCAATGACTCACCCTCGGTTTCGGCGCTCATTGTATATGCCAATTATCTTTACGCAGCTGTCTCTTTCCAGAGGTTCAATGCCGAGATCTGGCGGCGGCCGGTTAATGACGACGCCGTCGTCTGGGAAAAAGTGCTCTCCAAAGCGCAGATGACAGCCATTACCGGCTCCAGCCGTGACGCGATCATTCATGAGTTTAAAATTTTCAACAACAAGCTTTACGCCGCGATAGAAAATACCGCCGGGACAGGAGAAGGTCCGGTGGTTCTTGTCAGTACCAGTGGAGATTCAGGAAGCTGGCTGCAGGCGGGGCCCAGAGGTTTATAAAAAAGTGGAGCGCTCATGAAAAACTGTCCTAAATGCCATAAATCCTATGATGATTCATGGGCTGTCTGCGTTAGTTGCAGTGTACCTTTGGATGACGCGCTTGAATCCAGGCTAAAGGATCTCGAGGGCCAGGCTCGACTTATTTTAAGCCAGGTGGAGTCCATCCGCCGGGGAGAGCCTCTCCCTGCTCATTCGTCAGTCCCGCGAACTGCCGCCAAAGAAGTCAAAAAAATTCCCGCGTCCAAACCCACTCCCGCAGAAGGCGTCGAAGTCCTTATCGGCAAATACTGGCTCAACAAGATCGGCATCATCAGCATGGTTGCTGGTGTGGCATTCTTTGTCTCATACGCGTTCACGTATCTTTCGCCGGTGTGGAGG
Organism: uncultured Planctomycetia bacterium; assembly: GCA_964486835.1. GTDB lineage: Bacteria > Omnitrophota > Gorgyraeia > 2-02-FULL-51-18 > 2-02-FULL-51-18 > CAMDWQ01. The sequence goes on along the minus strand of CAZAPB010000043.1, from coordinate 2,449 downwards.
ATAGGCATCGGTTATCTGATCAGCGCCGCGATGATATTGGCCGGTCGCGCGATGGACAAAATGCAGAAATACAAATGGTACGGCCGCGGCATCATCGCGGGCGGTTGGGTACTCGTTTATTTTACGACTTTCGCGATGCATTTTATTCCGGCGACGAGGATCATCTCAAGCCGTCCTTTGGATATGGCGCTTCTCTCGGTGGTAGTCGCGGTCATGGTAGCGGATCTTTTGAAATTTCGCTCCGAAAGCCTTGTCATGCTTGTGATGACGCTCGGTTATGTGACCGCCGGTATCAATGAGACATCGTTTTTGGCTTTTATTTATGTGGCGGTACTCGCCGCGGCTTCCTGCCTTCTTCTAGTCCGGATGAAATGGCAGACGTTAAGCGCTCTTTCTCTCTTAGGCACCTACGTGACCCATATTATCTGGCGGCGTTCATATCATTTCCCGAAGCCTGGCGCCGAGGAATTTTGGATCAGTATTTTGTTTCTGGGCCTTTACTGGGCGATCTACAACGCGTCAGCTCTTTTTTCTCGGGTAGATGATGCCAAAGACCGTCGCAATATCAGCGCTTTTATCCTGGCTAACTCTGTGCTGTTCGGACTGGTTTTGTTTTCCGAGGTTAATTTTTACCACCCGGCTTGGAAGACTCTGGCGGCTTCGGCGCCGGCGATGGTGCTATTATTGTTCGCGGCTTTGACGCGCTCCAACGGCAAGCAGGGCTTGAGAGCTTCGTATGAGATCGCGGCGATCGCTTTTCTGTCTGTGTCCCTGCGCTATATGGCGACAAGCCAGATAGCTTATCTTGTCTGGTTCTGCGAAATACCAGCGCTACTATGGCTGGGACTTTATTTTAAGGAAAAGTTTTACCGCTTCGCCGCCTGGGCGCTGACGCTTGTGACTCTCGGCGGGATGGCCACGGTCTTTGAGGCGTCGACGAAGAACTTTACGCTTTTTGGGAAAGAATTTCCTTTTTCGTTCGTCCTTTATCTTGTGTCGATCGCGAGTTTTTGCCTGGCGCGGTACATGTACGTCAGACCACCGCAGAATAGCGATGTCGATCAACAAGAACTGCAGGCTGCAAATGTTTACACGATCATGGCCAGTGTCACGATAATGATAGTCTCTTATACTGAGATAAATCCGAGTCTTTTGACGCTTAGCTGGGCGCTGTCGGCTTTTTTTCTTTTCTTCGCGGGGTTTGTGCTCAAGGACAGGTTTTTCAGGTATGCGGCGATCGCGCTCGTCGCTTCGGCGATATTCAGGGGGCTCATCATCGATATGGCGGGGGTCAACACTGTCTACCGCATTGCGATATTTCTCTGCCTTGGCCTCATACTTCTGGGCGTATCTTTCTGGTATACCCGGATGGCGGGCGCGCTTTCGGAGACCAAGATCGCGGATGAAAGGTCTGCCAAAAAACTGCCGGTGATATTGGTCGCGCTCATTTCTCTTTCCATCCTTTTTATTGCGCATCTTTACCCGTCCGAATACCGCAGGGAAGAGGCGTTGAATGAAAAGGAGAGGTCACTCTCGGCGGATTTTATTGCGAAAAAGGTTTTGTCTCCTGAGGATATCCGTTTTCTTAAAGATAGAAAATTCAAAAGTATCGAAAAAATACTCTGGTCCTTGCCGCTGGGAGAGGATGGACGTAATCTCGAAGTTTATCAGCGCGTTCTGGAAATAGGCGCCGGGGGTGTGGGAGTTTACAACCGGCTCGGCGGTTATTATGAGAAAAAGAAAGATTGGACGAAGGCGATACATTATTACCAAAAAGGTATTGATCTCGACGCGGGGCTTAACCAGTGGACTACGCGAAGCATGGTGCGCTCTCTTGCCCAGTTATACAAAAAACAGTCCGATTATGAACGAGCCGCGCGGCTATATGAAACATATCTTGCCTACGGCAAAAATGTCCAGGACCTGTATGAGCTGGCCACTTGCTATGAGCACCTGGGCCAGCTGGACAAGGCACTTGAAAAGATCAATATCGCCATATCGATGGACCGAGACGGTGTCTACTCGTCGGACATGAGGTCTTACCAGAGCACACTTTATAGTCAAAAGGAAAGAAGCCAGTCAACTGTTGCCGTCAAAGCGTCCGCTGCCGTTGCGGTCGGGGCCGAGAACGAAGAAGCGAAAAAAGAGGTAGTGCCCTGAATTAACCTGATCGCGTCCAATGAGAGGATAGAGAAAATGGGATTAGCCGGAAAAATATTAAATTTCTTAAAGAGGGAGAGAACAGAATTAAAATATTCCGGATTAGGCAATTGGGGAAGAGGGAACAATAACGAATTATTAGTCGGAATAATTTTTCTAACAGGAATTGTATTAACATTATGTTTTATTGTTCACTTGTTCTTGGCATGGATAGCCGGGGTTATTATAGTAGTTTTTATATGGTTAGTTTATTTCTCAGATAAAATAAAGATCAATTAAAATTTATGAT
>CAZAPB010000042.1:4844-11022 GCA_964486835.1 uncultured Planctomycetia bacterium | reverse complement strand
GACCTCGACGGGTTCGCATCGGCATGCGCGTATAAGCGACATCAGCTCATCATGCGTGAAACCCTTGGAGGTGGAACCGGCCGCCCGCGCGATCGTCTCGTCAAAATTGGTGCCGCCCAAATCGTCCACGCCGTACTCCAGCGCGACATGAATCAGTTTTTCATCGACATAATTCCAAAGCTGGCGGATATGAGAAAAATTGTCCAGCATCAAACGCGCGGTGGCTAAAACCTGCAGGTCCGTAATGCCGCTTGTCGGCGGTATTCGAAAAGTGCGCGAAAGCTCATTGCTATCATTCTGGAAGGCCAACGGCACAAAAGCCAAAAAACCGCCGGTCTGGTCCTGCGCATGCCGAAGTCGCATCATATGGTCCACCCGCTCCTCCGGCGTCTCGACATGCCCATAAAGCATCGTCGCGTTGGATCGCAAACCCGCCTTGTGCGTGATCTTGTGTACTTCCAGCCACCTGTTAGCTGAAATTTTAGGAGCACAGATCAGAGAGCGCGCGCGTTCGCTGAATATTTCAGCGCCGCCGCCCGGCACACCGCCAAGACCCGCCGCGATAAGCCTGTCCACAACCTCTTCAACGGAGATCTTCTCAAGTCGCGCGTAAAAATCAAGTTCCACCGCCGTGAAGGCCTGGATCAGCACACCCGGGCAGGATTTTTTGATACGACTCAGCATATCCTCATAGTAGGAAATCCTGAGCTCAGGATCCAATCCGCCCACAATGTGGACCTCCCAAACGCCATGGCTGGCCGCCACCTTCACACGACGCTCGACTTCATCCACAGAAAGCGCATATGCGCCTTTCTCATTCTTTTTTTTAGCGAATGCGCAAAAACTGCAGGAAAGAACACAAATATTGGAGTGATTAACATTGATGCTGTGAGTAAAATGCACCTTGTTGCCATGCATTCTTTTTTTGACAAAATTAGCCATCGCGCCCAGCTCGCGCAGGTTCTTAGTCTTGATCAGACGGATACCGTCCTCTTCGGACAAACGTATCCCGGTTTTTACTTTGGAAAAAATTTCGGCAAATTCTTTGATCAATTGCATACCTCTCCAAAAAATATAGAGGGCTATTTTAGCTTATTCGGCAGTTTCCCGCCAGCGTTTAAAGAGATGATGTTCTATCTTTAGCAGGTCAAAAACCCGTCCTATTGTGAAGTCAACCATCTCCTCAACAGTCTTTGGCTTGTGGTAAAAAGCGGTGGTCGCGGGCACGATGTGAACACCGATTTCAGATAAATATAAAAGATTTTTTAGATGTATCGGGCTTAAAGGGCTTTCGCGCGGTACCAGGATCAACGGACGCCTCTCCTTGATCGATACACCGGCCGCGCGATGGATCAGGTTCATGGTGATCCCATGCGCGATCGAAGCAACGGTCGAAAGACTGCAAGGAATGATCACCATCGCGTCTACCTTTGAGGAACCGCTAGACACACGATCGGCAAAATCGTCGGCAGGCACAATCGTCAGATTCTTCGGATTGCCGTACAGTTTGAGAAAATTTGTCTTTATCTCGGGATAGCTCTTGCCCAGCAAGATTTCTCTTTCTTCGGTAAAAACATCCACCGCGTTGGGGCTGAGGATTACACTGACTTGGTGCCCTCCTTCGACAAGAAAGCGGACAAAGCGCTCTCCGAGAATAGCGCCGCTGGCGCCTGTGATCCCGACAATTATATTTTTCATTTACACCAGATCCAATAAAGTGAAAATAAGCAGTAACACTCCGATCCATCCGTTGATGGTAAAAAAAACGGTATTAACCCTCGAAAGATCACCATCGCCGACAATGATGTGTTCAAATTTCAAAAGCGCCAGCACCAGCGCCAGACCCACCCAGTACAGAACGCCCATCGGCATTATCACCCCGAAAATCGTCAAAAAGATCGCCGTGGCCCAGTGACAATATTCAGATAGCTTAAGGGCCCGCCAGATTCCCCAGCGCACCGGCGCCGAATGAAGTTTGTGGTCACGGTCAAAATCCGCGGCTTGCAAACTGTACAAAATATCAAAACCCGCCACCCAGAGCATTACCGCCAACGATAAAACCAGCGGCTTCCATGAAAAAGTCCCGGTCACCGCCATCCATCCGCCGAGCGGCGCAATACCTAACACCATACCCAGCGTCCAGTGGCACAGATAACTAAAACGTTTGACGTAATGATATCCCACCAGAAATAAAAGCGCTACCGGTGAAAGCTTAAAACATAGAGAATTAAGCTGGTGAGCGGAAAAAAAGAAGACTCCTGCGGAAGCCACGGCTAGCGTCCAGGCGGAAACGACCTTGATTTCACCGGTTACAAGCGCCCGATGGCGCGTCCGCGGATTTTTACCGTCAATGCCACGGTCAATAATGCGGTTGAGAGCCATAGCCACCGTACGCGCGCCCGCCATCGCCAGCGTCACCCAGAGAAAAACATCCCAACCCGGCCATGCTTTCTCTGCCAAGACCATTCCCATATAGGCAAATGGCAACGCGAACACCGTGTGTTCAAATTTGACCAACTCAATGAATTTTTTAATACTTCCTGCCACGCCTTGTCTCCTGCCCTTAAATAATGGGAATGATCTTGTCGATATTGGTGACCGCCAGGACCTTTCTAACATTTTCACCCGGTTGATAGAGCCAGATCTGCGTTCCTTGCGAAGAAGCCGCCTTGACCGCCGTAATCAACACCGCGATAGCCGCCGAATCAATGTACGCCACATCGGTCATGTCAAACCAAAGAACCGGCGTCTTCACCATTTTTATTGCCTCAAGTATCGCGGGCTGTGCATCCATCGCCGCCATCCCCTCAAAAAGACCCGATACCCGCATGAGGGTAAGCTCTGCCCCAACCTGCTCGACCTGCACCGGCGTCTGGCTCATGAGGTTACCCCGAGAGTGCCCCACATCATATCAACTTTCTTCTTGGTAGCTTCGTCCATCTTGATATCCTCGGGCCATATCCGCATAAAACCTTCTTCTTTGGTCTTAGCCGTCGCGTCAATACCAAGCTTTGAGCCAAAGTCGCGCTGAGCTGACGCATGATTGAGCGTATCCACCGGGCCCTCAACAAAAAATAGATCGCGTTTGGGATCTATGTTGTTAAATACCGCCAGCGCGACTGCAGATAGATCATGCACATTCACACTCTTGTCGACGACAACGACGATCTTGGTAAACGATAGTTGACCCAACCCCCATATCGCGTGCGCAACCTTACGAGCTTGATGCGGGTAATTTTTGTCTATCGAGATTATCACCGCGTTATTGAACGTCCCCTCCATCGGGAAATTCATGTCAACAAGCTCCGGTAGCTGTTTTTTTAGAATAGGTAAAAAAGTTTTCTCTATCGCCTTGCCCATATAATAATCCTCCATTGGCGGTATACCGACTATCGTCGTCATGTAAATCGGGTTCTTGCGCATCGTGATGCAGTGAATGTTGAACACGGGAAAAGGTTCTACCGGTGTATAAACTCCGGTGTGATCACCAAAAGGACCCTCGTTACGCAAAACCTCTGTATCAACAGTTCCCTCAAGCACTATCTCACTCTCAGCCGGCACTTCCAGATCAAGCGTCTTGCACTTGATCAGCTCAACCGGAGATTTTCTTAAAAAACCCGCGAATAAAAACTCATCGACTCCATAGGGCAGTGGAACTACCGATGAAAAAACAGTGGCAGGGTCCGCGCCAATAGCGACCGCGACCTCGATTTTCCCGCCGCCGCGTTTTTTCTTTTCAAAATGAACCGCCCCATCCTTCTGCGTCTGCCAGTGCATACCCGTATTCTGCTCATCGTAGACATGCATGCGGTACATACCCACGTTGCGCACCCCGGTCCCCGGGTCCTTGGTGATAACCATCGGAAGTGTGATAAAGCGCCCCCCGTCATGCGGCCAGCATTTTAAAATAGGAATCTCGGAGAGTTTGATATTATCTTGAATAACAATTTCCTGACAGGGCCCGGACAAAACTATCTTTGGGGGGATCTTTGAAAGATCGATAAGCTTTCCCAGGAGATTCACTTTACCCGAAAAACTTTTGGGAAGCCCCTTGAGCTCAAGGAATTCGGTTATCTCCGAGGCCGCTTCGCCGATATCCGCCCCGCCCATCGCCATCGCCATACGTCTGTACGAACCCATGGCATTGATCAGCACGGGCATCTTCGAACCTTTGACATTCTCAAATAAAAGCGCTTTACCTCCGCCCGGCATCTTGGACACGCGATCCGTTATCTCGGTAATCTCAAGTTCCGCATCCACCGGCGTTTTAATACGAATAAGCTCACCCTCTTTTTCAAGAAGGCCGATAAAATCCCTGAGATTTTTTAGTCCTGGCTTCATAAGCTCCTAAGTGTCGCGACGGGTCCCCACCACTCCGCCACAATGCGCTGGCGGATCCGTCCTCCGGCGGAAAAGCGTTGGCGGGCAGGCTGTCGCAGTGATTATTTACTTTTTAAACTCTTTGCTCTTTCCTACCGGCCTTATTTACCCGCCTGATAAAGCACGATCGACCCCATCATGAATTTACGTAAGGAAATATCTTTAAATCCGGTCTTCTCAAGTTTATTAATAAATTCTTCTGGTTTCACAAAACGCTTAGCTGATTCGGCCATATAAGAAACCGGGTAATCTTTTCCAAAAAGCAGTTTGCCGTAAACAGCCACCACGGTTGTCATATAGGTACGCCACAGAGCTAACTGAATAGCGTTGGATGGCTCTGTAAAATCGAGAAAACTAATCCTGCCACCGCTTTTAAGCGATTCATACACACCCTTCAATACCCAATCGACCTTCTCGTAGATATTGCGCAGTACAAAGCCGGATACAACCAGGTCATAATATTCCCTCTCCATCGGCAGGTCTTCGGCGCGACGCTCGAGAAATTTGACGTCCGCATTTTTAAGCGCTGGCGAAGAAGACAGCCGTTCTTGGGCTCGTTTTAACATCTGACGGGAAAAATCAATGCCTATGACTTGCGTTCCATGATTGGGAAAACGGCTGGCGGCCATGAGCGTGAGGTCCCCGGTTCCACAGCCGAGATCCAGCACGCGCATTCCCTCGCGGAGCGACTCCAGCGCCGCTTTTCTCCAGCAGTCGTCTTGACCGAGGCTAGTCAGCCGATTAAAGAGATCATACCTCCCGGAGAGCCGCTCGAACATTGTCTGTATCGTTTGAGAATCAGGATTATTAGCAGTAGTCATGAAGTTAATATTATAAACCCTCACCCCGCTTAAAGCGAGAGGGTACTCATCGGGCTCTAATATCACCTTGGTAGCGCCGGTTGCGAGTGTCCTTCGCAGGGAACGTCCAAAGATGGCCCATAGTCCAGAAAGCGGCATCGGTCCAAGTGACTGAGAAGGATACTCGCAAGCGGCGCAAACACTGAACACCGCAAACAGCGACGCCAGCACCGCTTGGCATAAACAACATTTAATACTGGAAATTTTATTTAATTCGAGGAAACGAGCTTTGCTTCGCCCGCGGTTTCGAGGTCTTTTCGGTCGTTGAATTTCACCGAGACAACACGGCTGATGCCTGTCTGGGCCATCGTGATGCCGTACATCGCGTCAGCCAGGCTCATCGTGCGTTTGTTGTGCGTGATGAGAATGAATTGTGAGCCAACAATGAACTGCTTGAGCACTTCGCAGAAACGCACGACATTGGGCTCGTCCAACGGCGCGTCGATTTCATCCAGAATACAAAAAGGACTTGGCTTGACTTTAAAGAGCGAAAACATGAGCGCAACCGCGGTCATCGCCTTCTCTCCACCCGATAAGAGCGAAATACTCTGCGGCTTTTTCCCGGGAGGACGCGCGATGATCTCAATACCGCTCTCCAACACATTCTCCGCGTCCAACAATACAAGCTCCCCAGTCCCGCCGTTAAAGAGTAGCTTAAAGTATTCACTAAAACAGACCTGAATTTTTGCGAAGGTTTCGATAAATAATTCACGGGTCGTGCGGTTGATTTTGATAATTGCTTTGTGCAGATCTTCCTTGGCTTTGATCAGGTCCTGCTCCTGCTGGGTCAAAAATTCGTACCGCTGTTTCATTTCGGTATGCTCTTCGATAGCGACCAGATTGACAGGGCCCATCTTCGCGATCTTTTCCCGCTGTTTCTGTATCTCGGCCCGGGCTGTTTCGATATCCATCTCAGGCGCTATTTCTGCTTGCGACAA
>CAZAPB010000042.1:1709-4834 GCA_964486835.1 uncultured Planctomycetia bacterium | reverse complement strand
GGCTTCAGCCTCAGTGCGTGCAATCTCCTCCTGAACAAGCAAGTCGATCTGGTAAGCGTTAAAAATTCTCTCTTTCAAGCGATCCATCGCAAATCCTATCTGAGCTCCCTCCATCTGACACTCGTGAAGATTGCGGCGAGTCTCATCCAAAAGACGCTGATTCTCCTGGCGCTTGGACTCGATCACAGAGAGTTCAGTGGCCGCATCTTCACGCTGGAGGCGTATCGCCTCCATATGCCGCACGACCTCATCGCGCTCAAGCGTCAGCCTTGACAGCTCATCGCTGATAGTGGCATTTTCCGTCTCGAGCGCTTCTTTCTTAGCCAGAGCCTCGAGGGCCTCTTTTTCATACGCGGCCGTCAGCTCTTCCTGGGTCTTCTTGGAGTCCAGTATCCAATTTTTGTCTTTTTCAATCTTCTCACGGCGCTCAGTGTATGCCTGCTGACGTGACCGCGTCTCGGCGAGTTTGATCAGCAAACTTTCTCTCTCTGCTGTTTTTTGGCGAAGGCTCTCGGCGATAGCGGCTAGTCTATCAACAGCCCATCTCTCCCCCGCAGACGCCTCTTCGAATCCCGCGGCAAGCACCCCTTCCTCATGCAAATACTTTTTCTCCTCATCCATCAGACCGCTAAGCTCGGTCATCACCTGCGATAGATGCCCCTCCACACGCAGGCGGGATTCCTCAATGTGACGCAGTTGGCTCTTTTTCTCGCCCAACTCCATGCGAACCCTCAAGATGTCCTCCGAAAGATGGGCGGCTATAGACGCGGCACGTGCCTGGTCCAAGCGGTGAGACTCAAGCCCTGCGCGTGCGACAGCCACACCACTCTCGACATCATGCAGGTGACTCTCACAATCACGAATGCGGGTATCACGTCCGACAAGAGTAAAATTCTCATCCTCACGGTTAGAACCGGCCGCAACGATTTGGCCCTCAACGCGCTCGCCCGAACGGGTCACGCAAACAGCGCCAGGATAGCTCTTTGAAAAAGCAAGTCCCTCGCGAACATCATTGACGATGTAGATTCCGGCCAATAGTTTTTCCAAGAGCGGTCCCGCCGCCGAATCAGTAGATGCATATTTCAAGAGGCTGTCCCCCTCAGAGGCAACATCACTGCGACGCAAAGGATGCGTATCAAGTTCAAGGCTCACAAGAAGCGCCCGGCCTTTTTTCTGCGAGCGTAAAAACTCTGTCGCCTGTACCACATTCTCATCTTTTTCAAAAATAACAGCCTGCAGATAGGAACCCAACGCCGCTTCCACCGCGAATTCATACCCCGGTTCAACACGCAAAAGGTCCGCTAAGAGCCCAACCATTCCATTCGCTGTCGCGGCCCCGCTTTCTTTCTCCGCCAAAAGCGCTTTGACGCCTCCCCAAAAACCTTCATGACGATTTTTTAGATCATGCAAAAATTCAAGCTTGGACCGCGATGCCGATTCGTCAAGAGATGCCAAATCCAGCAAAGCCTCGGACGCAAGTATTTCGCGGGCAAGACGTGAAACTTCCTCCTCCTGGCGCGCCAACTCTGCATTTTTTTCCTGCAACACTGCGTCCCCTGATTCCACCAAGCGCATTGCCTCGGAATATTCAGCCTGTATCGATTCGGACTGACCACGCTGATAAGCCTCGTCCTCACGCAGACGTCTCAAACGATTTTCAAGGGCGGACATCTCGGCGCGCACCCGAGCCAACTCTCCCTGAGCGTGAGATCTCTTCTGGGCATAAGACTGCTGGTCCAGCCGCATCTGCTGCGACTCAACATTCGCCGCTCGGGCAAAATCTTCTATCACCGCAAATTCAGATTCCGCTGAATTTAAAAACGTCAACCCGGTCGCTTCATCAGTCAGCGCCTGGTCCAGCTGAGCGGTCAGACTGTCGTATTCGTATGTGAATTCCTCTATTCGTTTTTTTGAACCCTCTATCTGCCTGAGAAGATTATCGCGCCTCTCAATGAGCTCACCCATACGCTCACGGTTCAAAAGCTCCCTGTCCTGATGGCGACGTATCTGGCCCGAAACCTCAATCTCACGGGAAGAAAACTCTTTGAGAGACTCGTCCAGCCGGTCAAGCCCGACCTTGCTCTGGGCGTGATCCCTGTCCAGCTCCTGCCCATGCGCTACTGATTCGCTCTCATTGAATGTCAGCTCTTCAATCCGACTTTGCTTGGCTGAGCGTTCACTCTCAAATACAGTAAACTCGCGACGAGCTACAGAAAGTTCGAGGCCTTTGAGTTTCTCAAATTCAACCTTGTACGCCTCAGCCTTTCGGGCCTGGCGCTCGATGGAGTTGATCTGTCGCTTGACCTCTTGGATGATATCGTTGACACGCAAAAGATTTTGGTCAGTCTGCTCCAGTTTGCGCAGCGCTTCTTTCTTTTGGGATTTAAACTTGGTAATCCCGGCCGCCTCTTCAAAAATCTCACGTCGGTCATCAGGCTTAGAATTGAGAATCGCATCCATCTTGCCCTGTTCAATAATCGAATAGCTTTCAGTCCCTATGCCGGTACCCATTAAAAGCTCATGGATATCACGTAAACGCACAGAATTTTTATTGAGCAGATAATCACTTTCGCCCGAACGGTAAAGACGCCGGGTAATTGTCACTTCATCATAATCAATGGCGAGGATCCGCTCGAAGTTGGACAGGGTCAGCGATACTTCAGCGAAATTAAGCGGCTCTTTAACCGAGCTACCGTTAAAAATAACATCTTCCATGTTTGAGCCGCGCAAGGATTTAGCGCTCTGCTCCCCGAGCACCCAGCGTATCGCGTCAGAGATATTAGATTTGCCGCATCCATTGGGGCCAACAATAGCCGTAACGCCGGCCTGAAAATCAATCAGCGTTTTGTCGGCAAATGATTTGAAACCTACGAGCTCTAGACTCTTGAAATACAAAGGATTCTCTTTGTTAAAAGTTGTTAATTATAGTTAAATACTGTTAAAAATAATCACGTCAATAGTGCTATCACACTTGAAATATACTATATCTTGTGCAAAAAAGGAAGGGGAATTTACTAATTGAGCTTTGATCTGCCAAAACTTCTAGACATGCCAATTCTACGTGGGCGAACTTTCGGCAATTTGGGCATATTCCACCCATTCATACCCCAACGCACCGGCCCGGG
>CAZAPB010000042.1:0-1699 GCA_964486835.1 uncultured Planctomycetia bacterium | reverse complement strand
TTGACACTTCAAGCCTTGTCCGATAAGACGCTATTCGGTCGTACATTCTCTGAAGTACCGTTAGCCGCTCACCCTGCCTTCCTTCGGCCCACGGCTCGAACCGCACATGATAGGTGTATCCATGCTTGCCACTGATCGCATATTTTTCAATGACCTTGACGTTATGCTTTACAGCTCCGGACCTGTCCATAGCGCCGTTTATCACAACGGCGCCTCCATAAAATCCCACAGGAAAGCCTATCAATGAAAACATTAGCACCGCGCCAAGATCGCGGTGGCTGTAAGAGTGTCCTTTTAACAACAAAAAAGAAAACCACAGATAAAACAATAAGGCCGGCACAATGAAAATCGAACACCTCACAAAAAAAACACTCCCATCCAAAAGAGGATACTTTTCCAACCCCCAGGACAAGCCTATAAAACCCACAATAAATAAAACTACGGGTAGCGCAACCAACAAAAATCTATAGGTCTTCAACTGATTGCGGCCGCTTGATGACGGTTGCGACACTGAAAAAGAAATGCTTTTTGAGAGATCAATAAGATGATCGAGCGCGCGTTTCACCGTTTCTTCATCAGGTTTACCCGAAACTCCAAAATCACGCCATTCGGCGGACAGCCTCTTGCCGTCATACCCTAAACGCATAAAACCAAGATCGAAAATACTACGCGCACTTTGACGGTTCTCAGGCACGCAAAAACAGCGCGCGGCAAACTCATCGTCGTTAGAAAGTATATAAAACTCCCCGTCAAAAGCCTCATCGTGAGTTTGCGCTTCACTGCTGACGCCTATTTTCTTAAAGAAGGCGTCGGCGCCCGTTTCGCGCGACACTGAAAAATCGCCCTGCGAGCGGAATTCAATCGATACCGTTAAAGACGGCGGGCTGTTCTTGCTTCCGGGGAAATAATCAGAACGATAATTAGTGCCTTGATGGTTGCCTGTTGCGTTGTTAAACAGCAGAGGTCTATTCCGAACATTAGACATGATCCTGCCGATAACAATTCGTGCCCGATAACGCTGCAAGAAAATAATTCCCGCAAACACAAGCAGAGCGAGGATGACAGGAAACAGATTTAATATACCCATGAATTAAATTTACCAGACTATTTCGTATGTGTCGCGGAAAAATTTTCCGGTCAGACCTATATCCGTTTATAGAAGCTCATCTCAAAACCACTTTTGATATTCTAATAAAGTACTCATCATCAATTAGTGACTCGACGACAATTTTTAGTTGAAAATCAGCGCCAAGGCTCTGGTCTGGGCCTGGCTCGAATGTCTTATACGATATACTTTGCACAACAAAAATGTCACGCACTGCATGAATTCTGAGGTCACTGGCGGCCTTTGCCAATATAACCTTGTTCTTAAAATCAACAGAGCCATAGTTAAATACTGAGAATAACTCTGGATACCTTGAAATAATAATATAATCACGGCCTTTTTTGGATTCTTGATCAAAAAATTGCCTCGCGACCCTGTGCTCGAGCGGAACTTTTTGCTCCAAAGTAAAACGATCGCCAATCAACATCGGGCGATGGATAATAAATAGAGTGACAGCCAGCAGCAACACAACTATAGGTCTCTTTTTAAGAGTATCTGTATTATAAAAAAGAGACACGGCTAACAATGATAGCGTCACGGCATAAACTAGGAAAAGGCGGCTTGTTGAGGGATGGCCCGCTCTGCCCCAATAAT
>CAZAPB010000041.1:256-11084 GCA_964486835.1 uncultured Planctomycetia bacterium | reverse complement strand
ATCCTTGCTGATCGCGCGTCAGAAAACAGACACCAATATCATAAGCATTGCCATTGCGGGGGTTTTCTTCGACCCGAACAACCTTGCCCAAGATGCCGTTATTGAGTATCAAAGCTTTATTTTCTATCTCTTGGCAAATCATCAAAGTCCGTACATCAACGTTCATCCAGAGAATCGATGAAATTGCGGGCGGGTTCGTTTTGGTCTGAAAAAGCACACCTGATTGACTGATATTTTTAGAGGTTGCATCAGACTCAGTGATTTCAGGCTGGAAGCTTTTATACTTCATTCCACTGCCATAGTTCAAACGAAAAAACTCACGCTTTTCAACTATTCGCTCAATTCGCGCCACTTGCAATTCCTCCAATGCAATGAGTATAGCATATAAAAAAAAATTTTCAATGACTGCCAATGAATAAAACCCATCTTTTTCCATTTTTTTTTGAATGGAAAAAGATGGGCGCGAATAAATCAGCCGATTTCAACTAAACCTATCACAGCTCAGCTTTTTTTAACGTTGGTGGCCTGCTCTCCTTTAGGTCCCTGAGTGATATCAAAATCCACATTCTGCCCCTCATCCAGCGTTTTATAGCCATCTCCGAGAATAGCGCTATGATGAACAAAAACATCTTTTCCACCGCCGTCGGGGGTGATAAAACCATAACCTTTTTGATTGCTGAACCACTTGACCACGCCTTTTGCCATGCTTTGTTTCTCCTTGTTTGCGTTTACAACGATCTACAGCGACTTATTCGCAAAGAACAAAAAAAACCGCTAAAACTCCTATCCGTCCCCTTTGACGAATCCACCGTAAGGCGGCATGAGTTTTGCGGTTTACTTACTTCTGAATAATTCTGTATAAATTTCAAATCGAAATTTTATTCTCTAATGTTCACTTTATACCAGAAATATAGCACAGACGGTATTAAAATTCAAAAGAAAAAATATAACTTAATAAAGTATTAGGATTGGCTTGTCCTATATTTTCTTAGTAGAGAGACTGAGATTCGTCCGCGGTATTCCCTTTGCAGGTGCTGCACGCTTTATAGCCCGCCGCCACCGCTTCTACTCTCGAGCGAAAGGTAACCAAATTGGCCTGTGGTATTCGCTCTAACTCAGGGGAGTTAGGCAGGTAATAAATTCGAGTGTTCTTCTCCCCCACATATTCTTCCTTAATCAGGCGATTTTTGGGCGCATCCTTCCAGACTCCCAAGCCCTCTCTCTGGGCGGACAACGATATCTTTTTGAATTCATCGGCATGGGCTAGATTGGGCGCGGCGATCCGAGGTTTAGCGTGCCCGGCCTTAAGAACCTCCAAATTTACAAATGTGCCATCCTCAAGATAAACATAGCCCAGCAAATTGTTGCTGGAATCACGTAGTTTGGGGCCCCACTCAATAAGGATAGTCTTTCCTTCAACAAGTTTTTTGTTGAATGTTTTAGAATTTTCGCCGTAAACCCGTATCAGAGGGATGGTGTGCGTCAACGGAGGGGCCTCCAAGCCGGCATATTTAAGGATCTTACCGCCCACAAGCCTGACGGTATCGCCAGTGAGCGCTTCCTTGACCTTGGCGTTTTGCATTTGGTCCGCAATGGCTGGTGGGCCCTGCAATAATACAAATAGTAAAAAAAATGATAATGACAGCCTAAAATGCCTCAAGAATCTCCAGGGTTTGTTCGGGATCTTTGGTTTTAATGACCAGACAGCCGTTTTCCTGATTCTTGCTGGCTGTGCAATAGGCGTATTCGATATTAATATCGGCTCGGAAAAGTTTTTTGGCGATGATCGAGATAATGCCGGGTTTATTATCAATATCAATAACCACAACATCCTGTGTGAGAGTATAAACACTCTCTTGTTCCAGAATTAGCAGTGCTTTCGTTGGATGATCGACGATCATGCGCACCATCGCATGATCTACCGAATCATGGACAGACATCGCATAGATGTTGATATTATTGTCCGCCAGCGTTGTGCAAATATGAGTAAGTCGACCCGGTTTATTTTCCAAAAAAACAGACAGCTGTTTTTCTATAGGCATAAACTTTTATCCAAAGAATTTCTCGCCCTGAGCCCAGTTTTGACCTTCAACCTCATCAATAACCAGATAAGTGGCGTTTTTGGGTTTTCCGGCGACTCGCTCCAACGTGTCAGAAAACTCCTGGGCGATTTTCTGTTTTTGTTCTTTTGACAGTTTACCGACTAGCTTTAAGTTGATGTAAGGCATGTCGCTATTTTACTCCCGGTGCTTGTCAGGTTCAAGTTGCTTGTTATGGCCTTTTTTGATGCGCACGCATACAGCGGCCGCTGATGCTAAAATCTGGCCCTTTGCATTTCGTGCGGTTGCGCTAGCACGCAGAAGGCGGGATTCCTCGCTATCGATCCTTCCCTCGAAAAAAACTCTTTCGCCCACCCTGGTCGGCTTTTTCAATCTTACGTTCAGCTCGGCAGTAACAGCCGGCTTGCCCTCCAGCCAGGCCAAATTAACCATCATTTCATCTAAAAGCATGGTTATCATCCCGCCGTGCACAATGTCACGGTAGCCCTGGTGCTCTTTGGAAAACACGGTATCAGCGGTTAAAACACCGGACTGGGGATGCTGAAATTTCAGCCGAAAGCCCGCAGGATTGTCTTTGCCGCAAACATAGCACATGTGGTCGTCTTGAAGATCAAGACTCATTAAGGACGCTCGGGCTTCAGAGGTGAAAGACAGTCGGAGGTTATGGCTTGCAGGCGGCTGTGTAAACGCCCATTTGAAGCCAGGACATCCCCATTGGTGAGGTGGTCAGCCCTTCCCCACATGTCGGTCACCTTTCCCCCTGCCTCTTGAATAAGGAGTGTCCCCGCCGCGATATCCCAAGCCGATAGATTGATCTCCCAAAAACCATCCAGCCTCCCGCAAGCCACATAAGCCAGGTCAATAGCCGCAGAGCCGCCACGACGCATACCGCCGGTAGCTAAGGAGATCTTTCGGAAAGAGTCCATGTATTCGTCATAACGGTTTCTGGCCCGAAACGGGATCCCGGTAGTCATGATCGCCTCAGAAAGATCATTGACCCGGGAGACATGAAAGCGCTGGCCGTTCAAAAAAGCGCCTTTTGAGCGGACAGCGCTAAAAAGTTCGCGGTGGAGGGGGTCGAATACTACGCCTGCCTGAAGTTTTCCGGCAGAAAGTACGCCAATGGAGACAGAAAACATCGGAAATTGATGGATGTAATTGGCTGTGCCATCCAATGGGTCGATGATCCAAAGCACATCATTGCCGGCCGCCAGACCGCTCTCCTCACCTTGTATCGCATGTGCCGGAAAAGCTTTCTTGATAATAGAAATAATCGTTTTTTCGGAGCGCTTATCAAGTTCAGTCACAAAATCGTTCTTGGCTTTGGTGTGAATCTGAGACGACTTGAGCTTGCCGTAAGAGCCCATGAGCAGTTTTCCGGCCGCCCGCGCTGCTTTTACTGCGATCTTAAGATAATCAGCTTTTGTTTCTTTCATCGGATCCCCTTTGATTTCATGTCAAATAAAAGTTCTTTGAAGTTATTGCGGTAAGTAAATACATTGAAACCAATCGCTTTTGCCGCCTCCGTTAAATCATGACGGTCGTCAATATAGTAGATCTCCTCCGGCGAAGCCTTGCATGCGAGCGCAGACTTAAGATAAATAGCCTCATCGGGCTTCCTCATTTTTTCCTTATAGGAAATAACCGTACGGCTAAAAAGTGCCATAAAGGCATATTTCTTACGGATGTATTCAAAATGTATCTGATTGGTGTTGGATACGAGGACCAGGCGATAGTTCTTTGAGAGACGACGCAAAAGTCCGATCATGTCTTTCTTGGGAGTGAAAATAGCGCTCCAAACCGACCGGAATCGCTCGAAACTGATGTTCATGTCCAGCGCCCGGCAAACCTGGCTATAGAAAACCCTGGATGATATCTTGCCCCCATCGTAAAGAACCTCTAATCCCGAATTGACAAAATAATCTTCGATGTCTTTGACTGGCAAACCCGATACTTTTGAAAACTTCTTGAACGCGGGGTCAAAATTGAAATGCACAAGGACCTTGCCTAGGTCGAATAGGATCGCTTTTATCTTTTTAGGGCAATGGGGCTTTGACATGACAGTCATTATAACATAAGATGAAAACATGTCGAACGCAGCGATAACGATCGAAGGTCTCACTAAATCATATGGAAATCTTAAGGCAGTTGACAACCTCTCTCTGACGGTCGCCGTGGGCGATTTTATCGCTTTTTTAGGGCCTAACGGCGCCGGGAAAACCACAACTATCCATTCAATCACCGGCTTGTGTAATTTTAACGCGGGGTCTGTCAAGATATTTGGCCGGGATGTGGTCAGCGAATACCGTCTTACCCGTCCGATGATCGGTTTATGCCCTCAGGAGTTCAATCTCGACCCTTTCTTAAATATTGAGGGCGTGCTGGTCTATCAAGCCGGTTATTTTGGGGTGGCCCGCGCCAAAGCGCGTGAAAAAGCCAAGGAGCTTTTGCAATTCTTCGGTCTTTATGAAAAAAGGTCACAGGATTTTCGTAAATTATCAGGCGGGATGAAGCGCCGACTCCTTCTATGCCGCGCACTTGCGCACGACCCCAAGATACTCATCCTTGATGAACCAACAGCCGGGGCGGATGTTGAGCTTAAGTACCAGATATGGGGCTACCTTAAAAAGATCAATGACGAGGGAAAAACGATTTTTTTGACTACCCACTATATGGAAGAAGCCCAAAAGCTGGCCAAAACAGTAGTCATCATCGATCACGGAAAGATCATTCACGCCGGCGACAAGGAGTCGCTGGTCAAAGACCGCACGCTTGAGGAGAAATTTCTCGAGCTGATACGGCGCGAAACACCCGCGTGATCACTAATCCGGTCGGTTTCCGCACATTGGTACGGCGTGAGATCATGCGATTCTTTGTGGTCTGGAGTCAGACACTTTTACCGCCGCTTATCTCCTCGGCTCTTTTTATTTTTGTTTTTGGATACTCGATCGGCCGCAATCTCAACATCGAGATCGGCGGCCAAACCTACCTTCATTTTATCATTCCAGGGCTGGTCATGATGTACTTGATAGAAAGCTCCTACGCGAATACCTCATCCTCGCTTTTTATGTCTCGCTGGCACAACCTGATCCAGGAAATCTTGCTCTCCCCGCTTTCATACGTTGAAATGGTTCTGGGGCTTTTGATCGGGGGAGTTGTCAGAGGGCTTTTGGTGGGCAGCGGTGTCTATTTGGTGTCGCTGATATTTGTCCGCTTTGTTTTTTATGATTATTGGATCGTTCTCTATTTTTTTGTGATGGTCACGGTTATATTCTCCTGTTTAGGGCTTTTGGCGGGTCTTTGGGCCGAGGGTTTTGAGAGGCTATCGCTTTGGAGTTCTTTTGTGATAACCCCCCTGATCTATTTTGGCGGTGTTTTTCACAGCATCGAAATGGTGCCGGAACCACTGCGTATTGTCACCCGCTTCAACCCAATTTTTTATCTGGTGAGCGGGCTTCGCTACGGGATGCTCGGTGTCTGCGATGTCGATGTGAGGCTGAGCATGGCGCTTGCGGCTGTTCTGGCCATCCTTCTTTTTATCGCGGTGGAAAGACTATTCCGCGCAGGCTACAAACTCAGATCCTAACCCTCGATCGCCGCACAGGCTAAAATAGGCTTGTTCTCATCAAAACAACAAAGGATGCTTTCGGCCGGCGTCTTTGCATTAATCAAAACGTCCTTGAGCGGCTCAAGATAACCTTGCTCATCTTGCAAACCCGCATACGCCAAATCAAAAAATTCACGGCACAAACCCAGCACCTTTTCCCCGTTCGGCAGGACTGCGGCCAAACCGAGCCTGGCGGCCTCCCCGCGCAATGCTCCCAACTGCGCTTCACTGAATTTTGAAAGTATTTTGAGCGCCTCCTCTCTGGATTTATCATGATAAAAAATTCCTTTTAGCAGAGCGACTGCCGCCAGCCCCATCGCTGTCTTTTGACAGTCAATACTGCGTATCTCCACGATCTGTTTTAAGCGCGCCTCAGTAAATATAGTGCTTAAATGAAGCTGCCAATCATCGATTGTCGCGTGATAAGTCAAAAAACCCGACTCCATATACCGGCGGAAATTAAGATCGCGAACAGAAACCCATTTTGCCTGACGCTGGATAAACAGCACGGGAATATCCAGCGCATAATCAATATAGCCTTGGAATCCATTCTCCGGTATAAGTCTGTCCCAAAGAATCCCAGATCTTTCCGGTGCCGTGTTTTCCCATATGTTGGCACGGCGCGAAAGAAATGAGCTGGGTCGCCCATTATGAAGCGGCGAGTTAGCTAGCATCGCGACCAAAAACGGTGACAAGCCCATGGCAAGCCGAAGTTTTTCAATAGCGTCCGCCTCGCTCACGTAATCCAGAGAAGCTTGCACCGACGCCGTCTCCTTCATCATCGAAAAAGTAAGCACCCCGGCGCTCTTGAGAGCTTCTCGCATGATCATGTAACGTTCCTTGGGAACCCATTCAATGTCTTGCGCGACGCTGAACGGTTGTGCACCAATGCCTAACCAGGCGATGCCCAGCGGGTCAGAAACTTCGCGGATTTCCCTTAAGTGCTGATATAGTTCATCGGCGTTATCAGCCAGACGGTGTGCTTTTAGCCCCGAGAGCTCAATCTGACCGCCTGGTTCCAGCGTAATCGAGTGCCCGGCTTTTTTGAGCTCAATCACTGGCGGATAAGAGGACGGCTCCCATCCGTGATCCTTGATGAGCCCGTCAAATATTGCTTCAACGCCCCTTTTTCCCGAATAGGCGATGGCTTTGCCGGAATCCCGGTAGACGCCAATTTTTTCCCATTCAACGCCGATCTGTAGATCGTCGGGTGTTTTGCAACCGCGCATGAAATAGGCTTTAAGGTCATCGACGGAAAGACGCTTATTCATTATGTTATAATATGAAAAATTAAACGAGGGCGCAAACGAATTATGAGGATAGGCTTTCTTCTTTACCCAACGGCGGGTGTCCGGGTTGACGAGGACAGCTCCTTTTGGATAATCCATGAGCTAATACGCCGCGGGCACCAGGTCTTTCATTTTGAAAGCTCTCATCTGTTCGTCGAATCAGGACAGCCTCGTGCCACGGTTTATCGCTCGAGGACAGACGCGAAGAAAGGATTCTTACCGGCGCCTCTATCCGAAGAGCCGCTAGATCTTTGCGATCTTGATGTTATTTTCGTACGCAAGGAACCGCCGTTTGATAATCAATACCTGCATGCGCTACAGATCCTTTCGCTTTTAAGTCAAAAGGTGTTTATTATGAACGACCCCCACGGCATCGCGATGTTCAATGAAAAGCTTTCAGTGCTTCATTTTCCGGGTCTTATCGCCGAAACAATGGTTACGGATGATCCGGCAACGGCGGCGCGTTTCATCCGTCGCCTGAAGCAGCCGGTTGTAATAAAACCTTTGCACGATAAGGCCGGCGCAGGAATTCTATCGACCCAACACGGAGATAAAAATCTCCCCTCGATGTTGGCAATGGTGACAGGACCTCACAAAAACAAGGTTATGATCCAAAGATTTATCCACTCAGCCGGAGCAAGTGACAAACGGCTTCTGATACTCAATGGCAGGCTCGTCGGAGCGTTCGCCCGCAAACCCTCCCCTTCAGATTTTAGGTCTAATCTCAGCGTTGGAGGGACAATGCACAAAACCAAGATCAGCCCTCAAGACCAAAAAATCGTGGCGGCCTTGGCTGATTTTTTATTGGAAAATGGGCTTTATTTTGTGGGTGTTGATGTGCTTGGTGGGTTTTTGATAGAGATCAACGTCACCAGCCCTTCGGGAGTTCCCGAGATCAACCATTTATATGGCGTGAGACTTCAGGAAAAAATAGCGGATTTTATCGAGTCAAGGGTCTAAGACGCCGTTTTAGCGCGCCAAAACCAAAGGGTCAGAAGACACAGAGCGCCGGTAATGACAAAGGGTGCATGGAACGAAACGCCTAAAAGCGTGCTTCCCCACGAAGGACCCGCCGCCCGGGCCATGGCGGAGAAACTCTGAGAAATACCCATCGTGGTGCCATAGTTTTCCGGCGTTGACTCTTTAGAAACCATGCTAGCAAGGGTAGGCACTGCCAAACTTGCCCCGAGAGTCATGATTAATAGCGCCCCTGTCAAACTTGCTTCGCCCGAGGAGAACGGCACAAAAATCAGGCCACTGCTCAAAAGAATCGCCCCCAAGAGAAAAAGTTTTTTTTCCGAATATCTTTTGACCAGCGTGCGGATCAGGCCACCTTGCACCACCACCGCGGTCAGCCCCATCAAGATATACTGGTGGTAAACCGCTGATAAGGGCAGTCCCAGGCGCGTCCGGCAAAAAAATGGGAACGCGACGTAAATGCTCGCTTGGCCCAGTGTTAAAAGAAAACTACTGGCCATAAGGCCAAAGAAGACTCCTTTGGTATCTTTATTGATCTTGGACAGATATTTCCAAAAAAGAGGCGCAAACACACTTAGCTTAACCTGATTTTCCCCCTCTTTGTCATTAGCGCTGATCTGACGTGATTCGGGAAGTCGTGTAAGAACACATATAAAGCTCAGAGCAGAAAGTCCGGCCGCCAAAAGACCGATAACTCGAAACGGCGAATCAGGAAAAAATTTAAGGATGATGCCTCCTAAGGCTGGACCAACAACAAACCCTATGCCAAACGCAGCGCCGATCAAGCCCATTCCACGCGCACGATCTTCTTTCTCGGTAACATCCGCGACATAAGCCTGGGCGGTCGAGATATTGCCAGCCATCATACCCGCAAATAGTCGGCAGATAAGAAGCATCCATAGTGAATTTGAAAAAGCAAACAACAGGTACGCGATGGATGCCCCCAGCGTGCTAAACATCATCACCGGCCTCCTGCCTACCCTGTCGGAAATAGAGCCCCACACGGGAGAAAAAACAAGCTGAGCCAAAGAATAGGCGCTGTAGATTAACCCCGAAAATAATGGCGACGCATTCATGCCCGAGGCATAGGCTTCCAGACCCGGCAAGACGATGCCAAAACCAATCAGATCGATCATCACGACAAAAAAGGCGGTAAATAACGCGGATTTTTTATTCATCTTACTCCAGGTAAATGGTTTTTTCCTCTTCGCTCTCTTCTATCTCGACCTCATCGTACACAGACAGCGGAAGCTCGGCGATAAAAATGGAGGGGCGGGAAATAATAGTGCCCGCCTGATAATCAAAACGTGTCATCGGATGAAGCAGCGTCAGCTCCTCTTTAGCGCGCGTGGCCGCCACATAGAACAGGCGTCGCTCTTCCTCAAGACTCTCCTCGGACGCTATCGATTTTGCGTGAGGAAAAAGTCCCTCAGAAAGACTGATCACGAAAACAGCCTTCCACTCAAGGCCTTTGGCTTGATGAATAGTGGAGAGAACCAGCAGATCAAATTGCTCGCTTTCTGTGGTTTGCTCTCCAAAACTTTCCCCGCGAAAACCCTCACGCAATGTGGCGTCTGCCAAAAAATCCTTGAGATTTTTGTACGTGTGAGCAAAATTAACCAGCTCTCTTAGATCTTCCAAGCGTTCCTGGGCATTATCAAAATTCATCAAAACGTGTTTATTATAACCCTTATCAAGAATCTCCTCGATCAGCATGTCAGCGTGCGCTTTTAGATCTTCTCGCGCCAATCCTTTTAAGATTCTCTTAAATCCGGCTAATCCATCGCGTACGCGCGGTGGTAGGTGCTCTCCGAAGATAGGAGAGGCTATTTGCGTGAGGTCTCCCGCCAATTTCTCGGCCTCTGCAAATATCTTGTCCGCATAGCCCGCGCCGATACCCGGCTGGAGCGTCAATGCGCGGCTCCAGGCGATTTGATCCATCGGATTAGACACTATCTTTAGATACGCGAGCACGTCCTTAATATGTGCTTGTTCAAAAAATCGGATACCGCCCCGCACAAGATAGGGAATCCCCCGCTTGGTAAGTTCCAGCTCCAGTTCCGCCGCTTGATAATGCGCACGAAAAAGCACCGCCATTTCTGAAAGCTCCACACCGGAGTCTCTCAATTCAAGAATCCTCTGGCCGATAAAAGCGGCTTGCTGTCTGGCATCGCGAACTTTAATAAGCTGTGGCAGAGAGCCGTCCTTGCGAATACTTTTTAGTGTTTTTGGGAACTGATGCACATTCTGGGCGATGCTTTTGTTGGCAAGCTCAAGAATCGGACGCGTGGAGCGATAATTGGTCTCCAGTTTGAATATTCTTGAATTGGTGTAGTGTTCCGGAAAATCTAAAATATTTTTGATCTCCGCCGCTCGAAATGAATAGATCGATTGCGCGTCATCCCCCACCACCAGTACATTCTGATGATGGCTGGAAAGTATACGGATGACCTCATGCTGTAAACGGTTGGTGTCCTGATACTCGTCGACCAGGCAATACCGGAACTGCCGCGTCATTTTTTCGCGAATTACATCCGATTTTTTTAGAAGCTCGATCCATTTGACGAGTAAATCATCATAGTCAAGATTGTTGGTCTTACTCTTTTTTTCATCATACTGAAGTTTAATCTTTTCCAGCTCCGGGATGAAGGACACCAGATGGGGGTAGTGATTCAGGACGACATCACGGACCGTTTTTTTGGCGTTCACTGAAAAACTGAGAACAGATTGTACGACACTGGGTTTTGGAAATTTCATATCACGTGATTTTGATTCAAACAATTTCATGCAGGTTTTTACCAAATCGCGGCTGTCCTCATCATCCAAGATACCGAAGTCACTCGAAAGACCGATATGACTGCCATACATACGAAGGGTACGGTTGCCGATGTGAT
>CAZAPB010000041.1:0-246 GCA_964486835.1 uncultured Planctomycetia bacterium | reverse complement strand
GGAAAGTGCCACACCAAAGACCTTTGGACTGCTTCTTTAAAAGTGCCTCGACACGGCTCTTCATTTCATTAGCGGCCTTGTTGGTGAATGTCACCAAAAGAATTTCTTCGGCGTTCACGCCCTTTTCCAGAAGGTAAGCAACGCGGTAGATTAGCGTTCGAGTTTTACCGCTACCCGCACCAGCCAGAACCAGACACGGCCCGTCAGCCTCTGTTACCACCTCATACTGTGTGGGATTGAGTTCGT
>CAZAPB010000040.1:0-11092 GCA_964486835.1 uncultured Planctomycetia bacterium | reverse complement strand
CGGGTGATGCTCGACTTTAAACTGCGGACAATTTCCACCGCGGTCGAGTAAGCGCGACCTAGATCGCTGGAATAAACCTTGTCGATCTTAAAACGCTTCACGCGCCTGGCCAGCATCCGGGCTTGGGCCATACCCTTGGGTGTGAGTTTGGAATCCATCTGACCCTGGATTCGGTTTTGAAGATTTAAATGCGATTCAGCGTGGCGAACGATAATCAAACGAGTCATGAAATTTTATCCCAAATACTTTTTATATTTTTTGGCCAATTGCGCGTACCGTTGGGCATGTGGAAGGTGTTTACCCGCTTCTTCCGCCGTCAACACGCGAACTACTTTTCCGGGCACTCCCAATACCAGCGACCTCTCGGGAATCACCGCGTCCTCGAGAACAACCGCGCCGGCCCCGACCAGACTGAACGCACCCACTTTGGCCCCGCTCAAAACCCTGGCGCCTATCCCGACCAGCACACCGTCACCGATCTCACAGGCATGCATCACCGCCTGATGACCCACGATCACGCCACTGCCGATCTTACAGCCCTTGCCCCAATCGACATGAACGATCGCCCCATCCTGTATATTGCTGGCTTCGCCCACCTGTATCGGCGCCAGATCACCCCGAAGCACAGCGCCAAACCAGACACTCGACCATTGGCCGATCTTGACGTCGCCTATCACGTGCGCGCCGGGTGCGACGAAAACAGACGGGTGCATCCTTGGTTTTTTTTCTTCGAACGGGATAATCATGGGGTCATTTTACCACTATTTGGTCAGAGACACGTCGATTTCTTCCTCGATCTCGCCAACGATCTCCTCCAATAGGTCCTCAAGCGTCACAAGCCCTATAGCCTTTTGGGTCTTGGGATCGCGCACGATCGCGATCTGGGTCTTTCTTCTCTGAAACTCCTTCAAAAGCTCGGCCACCTTCTGAGTTGGCAAAACAAAAAAAGGAACGCTCATCAGATCTCCCAGATGGATCAGCTCATGGTTCTTGAAAAGATAGAGGAGATCTCGCACATAGATGATGCCAATGATCTCAGTTTTATTCCTGCGGTAGACAGGAATACGATTGTGTCCCTCCTCGAGAAAGATCCTTTCGATCTCGCTCTCCTCCATACCAACCTCAATGGCCGCGACATCCGATAGCGGTGTCATCACATCACGTACATCGATCTCATCGAAATGAAATATCCTCTCAAGCATCTTTCTCTCGTTATCCCCGTAATAACCCTCTTCTTTGCCGATCTGCACCATCATCTTAATCTCTTCTTCAGTCACCAGCGGCGAGCGATGATGCGGATTGCCCCCGAAAAGACGGATCACGCCTGAGCTGATCCAGGTCAAAACTTTAGTCACGGGAGTCAAAATAAATATAAAAAAAGTTACCAGGTGCCGCCCGAAGAACGACACCCCTTCGGGGTGGTTGGTCGCGAAGATCTTGGGAATCAGTTCTCCGAAGATCACGACAAAGACGGTAATGATCAGAGTCGAATAGACCAGCCCCGCGCCCCCGCCCAAGTAATGCGTCAAAATAATAGTGGAAATGGCCGCGAAAGCGGTATTGACAAGGTTATTGCCCACAAGAATGGTGGCAATAAGCCTATCCATACGCGAAAGAAGGCCAAAAATACGCTTAGCTCCGGGCTTTTTCTTTTCAATCATATGCCTCAAGCGCACCTTATTGAGCGCGATCAGCGCCGCTTCCGAGGCAGAAAAGAAGGCAGAGAAAACCAATAGAACAAATAAAATGATAAGTTGAGTCGATAAGGGAGTGGTCATAGCTTTGTATTATACAAAATACTAAGAATTTAGGCACAATTAAACAATCACGGGAAAAATCAGCCTTTCTTCCTATATGGAAAGGGAGGATACCATTTGACTTTAATCACCCCGCCCCATAAAATAGTGCGATTCTTATGCTTGTAACGGTCCTTTTCTATCTCATTTCTTTAGGTGTTATTGCTTGCGCCCTTGGTGTTGTTTTAGCCCGCTCCGCGGTTTACAGCGTCCTATGCCTGGTGGCGGCTATGTGTCTTTTGGCGGGGTTGTTTGTCCTGCTCAAAGCTTTCTTGGTGGCCGCTGTCCTGGTACTGGTATACGCCGGGGCGATCCTGGTGCTTTTCCTTTTCGTGATCATGCTTGTTGATTTCCGCAAACTGACCTACGATTGGAAAGGTCTGAGCCTTTCCCCCGTGTTGGCCGGTGTTCTGGCGCTGTTGTTCTTTGTCGAATTTTTCCGCGTCATATCCACGATCCGGGGACCGGTCCACGCATCGATCCACGGCACCCCCAAAGAAATCGGCAGGGTGCTTTTTAATAGCCACCTGCTTCCTTTCGAGCTAACCTCTTTCCTGATACTATCTGCCGTCGTCAGCGTTGTGGTGCTGGCTAAAAAGGGTGCCAAATGATCGGACTCAACCATTATCTGATCGTTTCAGCGATGCTTTTCTGTATAGGTCTTTTCGGAGTGCTGGTCCGCAAAAATATCCTGATGATGCTCCTGTCGATCGAGCTCATTCTTAACGCGGCCAATCTCTCATTTGTCAGTTTCTCATCCTTCGGGGGCAACCTGACCGGCCAGGTCGTGGTCTTTTTCACCATGATCGTAGCCGCGGCAGAGGTCACGGTCGGACTGGCTATCGTCGTACTGCTGTACCGCAAGACACAGTCGACCGACGTCAATAAACTGGACAGCCTCAAGTGGTAGACCGGATTCTCGACTATATCCCCCCGGTGCCCTGGATCATTCTCTTTGCGCCTTTTGTTGCCGCCTGCCTGATCACCTTTTTTTCGCTCAAATCGCCCAAAGCGGCAAGCGCGCTGGCACTTGGCGGCATTTCGATCTCACTGGTCGGCAGTATCTGGCTTTTTATCTTCCATATCAACAATCACTTCCTGCCCGCCGAATCCTCTTATCACTGGATCAGCGTGGCGGGCCTGTCGGTGGATTTTGGCTTTCTTTTGGACCCCGCATCGCTTTTGATGCTATTGATCGTCTCCGGGGTAAGCGGCTGTGTGTTTCTTTATTCCACAAGCTATATGAAGGATGATCCCTGTTATCCCCGGTATTTCGCCAGCCTGTCGCTTTTCGCGTTCTCAATGCTGGGAATCGTGTTGGCCAACAATTTCCTGATGCTTTTTGTATTCTGGGAACTGGTCGCGGTGAGCTCTTACCTTTTGATCGGATTCTGGTTTGAAAAACCATCGGCGGCCGATGCAGGCAACAAGGCGTTCATCGTCAACCGCGTGGCTGATTTCGGCCTGGTGCTTGGTATTTTTCTGGTATGGGTAATATCAGGCGCTGGCGGCGGAGAAAGAACTTTCGTGTTCTCGGAACTCTCTCATATTCTGCCAGGCCTTGTCGAAAAAGGCCTGCTTTCTCAGGGTCTTTTGACGGCAGCAGCACTGCTTCTATTTTGCGGAGTGATAGGCAAATCAGCGCAATTTCCTCTTTATATCTGGCTGCCGGACGCGATGGAAGGACCGACGCCTGTCAGCGCTCTGATCCATGCCGCGACAATGGTCGCGGCGGGCGTCTATCTTTTAAGCCGCTCTTTCTTTATCGTCAGCCTCTCGCTCGACGCCCTGCAAACCATCGCGTGGATCGGAGTGATCACCGCGCTCTTGGCCGGACTTCTGGCCGTTGTGCAAAACGATATCAAAAAGATCCTCGCCTACTCCACCGTGAGCCAGCTTGGCTACATGGTGCTTGCTGTGGGTTTGGGAAGCGCAAATGTGGCGATGTATCACCTGACCACACACGCGTTCTTTAAAGCGCTTCTCTTCCTTGGGGCCGGCGCGATGATCCATGCGCTTCATACGCAAGACATCTGGGAAATGGGAGGACTGGTCAAGCGCATGCCTGTGACAGCCATTACTTTCGTGATCGGCACACTGGCTCTTTGCGGCATTCCGCCGCTGTCGGGTTTTTTTAGCAAAGACGAGATCCTGACGCTGGCCTTCGACCACAACAAAGTTCTTTTTGCCATAGCCTTATTGACCGCGGCAATGACCGCCTTTTACATGACGCGCGCGCTGTGGGTAGCGGTCCTGGGGGCCGAACGCTCCAAAAAGAAAAATCACGACGGCCACAAGAACGCACACGACAGTCGTCACGGAGCCGACAGCCACGACGGTCATGACGCGCCATGGCCGATGAAGCTTCCGCTCATGACTCTGGCCATCCTTAGTGTGATCGCTGGATTTTTAGGCATTCCGGCTTTTATCGCCGGAGAACACGGCGAGCATGTTCCGATAAACTATCTGGTGGCCGGGATCTCGGTTGGCGCCGCTTTATCAGGCATCATTCTAGGTACCCTGCTCTATAAAAATCTTAAATCCGCCAAAGACCCTCTCAAAGAGTCCCTCGGAGCCGCCTATCGATTTGTCGTGAACAAATACTATCTGGATGATATCTTCCAAGCGGCGGCGGACTTTTTCCAAGGTTTTACAGCCAAAAAACTTTTGTGGTTCGACCTTAACATTATCATTGAAAAAGGCGCTAACGGCACCGCGGCTCTGACAAGGGGCTTTGGTTCTTTTTTGCGCCGAAGCCAGACCGGGCATGTGCAAACATACGCGATGGTATTCGGCTTTGGTGTTGTGCTGATCGTATACTGGGTTGTCTTAAGATAAATTTAATCGGATATAATTAAGGACGATTATGCCAGGCCCAATTTTTTGGATTTTATTCTCGCCGATCATCGCCGCGTGCGCGATGCTCTTGGTTCCCAAAGACAAGATCAGGGTCTTAAAAACGATCTCAATGACCGGCGTCACATCGTCCCTGCTGTTTGCCGTGTTCGCTTTCCTCCGGTATGACCGCGCGGCGGCCGGCTACCAATTCGTCGATAAGTTTGATTGGCTGCCGTCGATGGGCATTTCGTTCCATGTGGGCATCGACGGCATCAATCTTATCCTGCTTCTGATAACAGCCATTCTTTCATTCACCGGCGTTTTCATTTCATTCTCAGTCAAAGAACGGCTCAAGGAATATTTAGTATTCTATCTTTTTCTCATTGCGGGCTGTTTCGGCGTTCTCTGCGCTCTGGACATTTTCTTCATGTATTTTTTCTACGAGACGGCGGTGATCCCGGTATTTCCTCTGATCGGTATCTGGGGATCGGGCAACAAAGAATACGCCACGATGAAACTGACGCTCTATCTAACGCTGGGCGCGGTACTAGCGCTGATCGCTCTGATCAGTCTCTACTTCGCGGCCGGACTCAACACGTTTGACTTTACGATTCTAGCTCCGGCGCTGAAAGCGCATCCATTGCCCTTAGCCTTTCAGCAGTGGGCTTTCCCGCTGATCATGGTCGGCTTTGGTATCATCCTGACGTTGTGGCCTTTCCACACCTGGTCGCCAATGGGTTATGCCGCGGCCCCGACATCGGTGAGTATGTTGCACGCGGGCGTACTTAAAAAACTGGGCGCGTACATGATCATCCGTCTGGGCATCACACTAATGCCTCAGGGGGCGGCGCAATGGATGCCGTACGTGGCATGGATCGCCGTCATTAATATCATCTATTGCGGCCTGATCGCTTTTACACAAAAAGACCTGAAGTTTATCCTTGGCTATTCCAGCTGCAGTCACATGGGCTACATCCTTTTAGGTCTTGCCTGTTTGACCCCGATCGCTCTTGCCGGCACTGTGTTCTTCATGTTCGCGCATGGAATTATGGCGGCACTTGGCTTCGCGCTGGTCGGTTTTATCTATCAACAAACCCACACGCGCATGATCCAGGATTGGGGCGGCTTCGGCAAAAAGATGCCGGTCATCTCAATGATATTCGTCATGGTATGCATGGCCTCCGCGGGACTTCCGGGATTTGCCAACTTTATCGGGGAGATGATGATCCTTCTGGGCGCCTGGGATAAATACCGTCTGCAGGCGATCGGTGCTGTTCTGGGGCTGATCATCACGGCAGGTTATATGCTAAAGACTGTACGCGCCGCCATCCAAGGACCATTGGACCCCCGCTGGCAAAAACTCGAAGACGCCCAGGGAATCGGGCGGTTGCCCTATCTATTTCTGATCACGATCCTGGTAGTCGTCGGATGCTTCCCGTCGCTTCTTTTGTCGACGATCACTTCCGCAACCCAACAGATACTGGGCGGATAGCCATGACTAATCCAATCATCCACTGGGGGCTTTTCACAACCGAGACCGGCCTTGTCATTTTTTCCATCGCAATGATGATCTTTGATATGTTCGTGCGCGACGATGAAAAACGAGGCAAGATGCTGGCCAATACCGCTTTGGTGGGTCTGGCGGGCCTGACGGCGTACTTTGTCACACGCTGGAATATATTCGGTGTGACGTTCGGTCAGAGCTTCATCCAGGATGGATTGTCATTTTTCATCAAGATCATCTTCTTTTTTTCGGCGATATTCACCATCTATATGGGCCGCCAATACCAGAGCCGGCTCAGACGCGGCCACGGGGAATTCACACTTCTGGTTCTTTTTAGTCTCATCGGGATGATGTTCCTGGCATCAGCCAACGATTTTCTACTCTTTTTTGTATCACTTGAGATCCTGAGCGTCTCGCTTTACATCATGACGGCCTACCTGACGGACGAGAACCGCTCGATCGAGGCCGGCTTTAAGTATGTCGTTCTAGGCGCGCTTTCAACGGCACTCTTCCTTTATGGGCTTAGTTTTGTTTACGGGGTCACCGGCAGTACTTCTTATTTTGAAATCGGTATCCGTCTGGCGTCAATGCCCTCTGTGCCTTCGGCCTTTATCTTCGGGATGGTCCTGATTCTCTCGTCGTTGGCATTCAAGATAGCGGCGGTACCTTTCCAGCTCTGGGCGCCCGATATTTATGAGGGCTCACCGACCCCTGTCACCTCTTTCCTGGCCACAGGTTCCAAAGCGGCCGGATTCGTGGCGCTGATCCGCCTGATGATGACGGTATTTCCGGCAGTTTCGTCACAAATGACTCTCATTATTTGCGTCATGGCGGCGCTGAGCATTATTTACGGCAATCTCGGAGCCATCGCGCAATCCAACCTAAAAAGGCTGATGGGTTATTCAAGCATCGGGCATGCGGGCTACCTCCTGATCGGCCTGGCGGCGTTCTCTTCATCCGGTAAGGAAGCCGTTCTGTTCTATCTTTTTAGCTATCTTTTCAGCACCACCGGCGTCTTCCTGGTGCTGGTGGCCGTATCGCGTTCAACCAAATGCGAAGAGATCGGCGACCTGGCAGGTCTGAGTAAAAGATCCCCTGTGTTGGCCGCGGGAATGCTTTTGTCTCTTCTCTCGCTGGCAGGTGTACCGCCACTATCAGGTTTTTTCGCGAAATTTTATCTTCTGTGGGCGGGCGTAAAGGCCGGCTTTCTATGGCTAGTCATCATCGGCGTCATCAATGTCATCACTTCACTCTATTACTACCTCAAGATAATCAAAGCGATGTATCTTGAAAAATCAGACGATGTTTCCCTTCTCAAGGTCACGGCCGGCGAAAAAGCGGTGCAATATGCCGTCATCGCCGTAATCGTTCTTCTGGGGATCTACCCCGGTCCTCTGGTGGAGTTCGCGCAAGCGGCATTCGCCCCTCTTCTGGCGCGCTGAAACACGGCAAGCCGACTCTTAGCGCAGAATATTTTTGCACACTATTTTTAGCAGGTCTTCCATGTGAAACGGTTTTTTCAGGAAATCTACAGCCCCGACCTCACGCCCTTTGGCAATTATCTCCTCATCGAGACCGCCGGACACCATGACCACCGGGATATTCTTTGTATTGGGTTTTTTTTTCAACGCGTTGCAATACCAGATACCTGAAAAAAGCGGCATCTTGTTATCCAAAAGTATCAGATCAATATGGTGGTGATTGGTCTTCTCGAGAGCAAACGCTCCATTCTCAGCGCTGAATACCTCATAATGGTTGGATTCGAGCATCTTAGTCATCATTATCACCATGTCCTTGTCGTCATCAACAACAAGGATTTTTTTTGGAGTAGTCATTCCGGTCTCCCCCAGTAATACCCTTGACCGTATTCAACGCCTAGCGCCACCAAAGCCTGCGAATCCTCCAGCGTTTCAATCCCTTCGGCGACTACCGACGCGCCCAAAGAATCCGCCACTTTAAGAAGTTTTTTCAACGATTTCTGATAAAAATGATTAGTTCCTATATTTAAAACCCATTTCTTGTCGATCTTGATGATGTCCGGCTCCAATAGGATCAAGCTTTCCAAACAACTGCGACCAAAGCCGACATCATCGACGGCAAACTGTATTCCCACTTTCTTTAGAGCCCGCACCGGTTCGATGAGATAGGAAGGGTCCCCGATAATCTGCTGTTCGCTTATTTCCAAACAATAATGCTGAAAATTCACTACCTTTTCGAAAGCCTGCACCAGATTACGCGTCGGAACATCGATCATCGTTGAGGGAAATACATTGATATGTTGTCTGATCCGGTCAGGCAAGTCTAGCCCCGCCTTGACGCAGTTTTTAAGACAATGCCTGTCAACGAGAGTGAGAATATTGTTCTCCTGGCAAGCACGAAAGAAATCGTCTGGCATCTCTAGTCCCTTGACCAAGAAACGACTCAAAAACTCAAAACCAACATGCGTACCGTCTGCCAATGAAAGGATCGGCTGGCGCAACACATGATACCAATCGGGATTCTTCATCGATTCAAGAATTGATGAAAAATGGTCTTTTTCCTCCGTGTTGTTGGCATTCAAATCATAAGAAACCCGGTTCTTGCCCTCATGCTTACTCTTATGAAGCACATTGTGAGTCTTGGCGATAAGTTCTTGGAGGCCGCTAACATCCGGCGTCACCGCCACCATGCCAAGGCTTGCGGTTACGTTAAACTTGCGTTCGAACGAGCGCGGCACCGGAGAGCCCGATATCGCCCGCCGTATCTTACCGGCCACGAGCATTCCCTCCGCAAACCGGGTGTTGGGCATGATGACCATGAACTCATCTCCGCCAATGCGCGCCACAAAATCGGTGGAACGGACGCACTCATACAGCTTGACTGAGATCTCCTTCAAGGCCACGTCTCCCACGGCGTGCCCAAGCGTATCGTTGATGGTTTTGAAATTATCCAAGTCCAGTATGAGCGCCAGAAGATCGGCTTCGCCCCGATGGAGTTTTTCAATCTCCCGCGAAAGCACGTCCTGCAATCCCCGTCGGTTTAAAAGATTGGTCAAAGGATCCAGTAGTGCCAGCTTTTCCAGCTGGGAATTAGCAATCTTAAGCTGCTCGGTGAGTTTGGTGCGTTCCAGATAAATCCTGTGACGTTCAATCGCGTATAAAATAGTTCGCGTGAATAGCATCCGGTCGGTTTGGCCCTTGACCAGGTAATCCTGCGCGCCGTGAGCGATAAGCTTGACTCCGTGATCTACGTCATTGAGCGCCGTCAACACGACAATAGGCACATCAGTCATTGTCTTCTGCAGGTGTGTCAGCGTTTCGATGCCTTTACTTCCAGGCAGAGAGAGATCAAGGACAATGACATCGACAGTGTGCTCGATCAAGTAATCAGCGGCACTTTTGAGTTCCTGAACCCACTTGATCTGAAAAGAGGGCCCTGTGCCGTTCTTCGAGAACAGGAGTTTCTCGAGGAGCAGAACATCGTCCGCGTCATCCTCGATCAAAAGGATCTGGACATTCTTGGGATACATCATATCTGCGACCTTCGTTTATTTAAACCCCCACGTTAACTGATGGACACCAAAGGTAAAAACCCCTAATCGGACAGAAAAATTACATAGCCCAAAACGCCATCCGGAAATTTCGTCGATAATTAACAAGCAGGAACGCATCATGCCTTAATTATACACCAAATGAGATCCAATTATCACATAGTTCATAAAAAAAGTTATTAATTGTAACATATTATAAACAATACGGTTATATATAATTAAAGTACCCTTAAGAAAATAGCTATGATCTTGGCAGGAGGATAGAAAAAATGGTACCTTTTTGAGGGTGAGTCTGTACTGATATTTTTCCGTTGTGATAAGAGACTATCTTCTGGCAGATAGCCAGGCCTATGCCGCTCCCCTCATACTGTCCGCGATTGTGCAGGCGCTCAAAAGGGCGGAATATCTTATCTGCGTACTGAGGATCAAAACCGATTCCTTCGTCAGCAATACTTATTTCCCAGAAGGCACTACCGCCTTCACTGGCTCCGATGGTAATCTTCGGCGGCTGGTTGTCTTTCCTAAACTTAATCGCGTTGGCTATTAAGTTCTGAAAAAGCTGTGTCAATTGCGACTCATCGCCGCTAATCTCGGGAAGTGGCCCCACATCAATGACAGCTTGAGTATGACGTATCGACAGATCCAGATCCTCTATGACACGATCAAGCACCGCCGATAAATTTACCTTGCTGAACATTTCCGACCGCTTGATCACTTTGGAAAATCTCAACAGATCATCAATTAGAGAGCTCATCCGCGAGGAAGCGTCCTGTATCTTTTGTAGATACTTCCTGCCTTCTTCGCAAAGAGTTTCATAAGAAAGATTTTTCAAGAGATCGGAAAAACCAATAATCCTCTGCAAGGGATCCCTCAGGTCATGCGCAGCAACATAAGCGAAGAATTCAAGATGTTCGCGTTCAGCTTCTGACTTGGCAAGTTCGGAAGCTTGCTTGATCATGATTGCGTTAGCCTGTTTAATATCGGTGACATCGCGAATAATGCCAACAATATATTTGTTGCCTAGATTGTCGACAAAGAGGCCTTTTTTGGTGGCAATGGTATGCAGAATCCCACCCGCGTCCGTAAAATATTCCTCGTTCAGGTTTTCGACGCCGGAGAGAAAAACAGCCTCGTCCTTGTCCCAGAAAACATCCGCCTGGGCCTTAGGGAAGAATTCATAATCAGACTTACCGATGAGTTCCTGGCGGGAGTGCCCAATAAACCTGCAGAACGAATCGTTCAAAAGCACCCAGTTGTGCTGGCGGTCCTTGACAAAGATAGGATCAGCGACAGCGTTGATGATACTCTCAAACGCCTCTTTAGTATACACGGTTTGCTCCTGTTAAAACAGCCGCCGCAACAGCTCTGCGATACCGAAAATCAACTGCCGCAGGCCAGGCAATCATCCTTATTCTGCAGAGAACA